>JAXHMK010000013.1 GCA_034521495.1 Balneolaceae bacterium | reverse complement strand
AGATTATTGATTTGAAGAATGGTTTGCACGGAATCATCGGCCCATCCTTTTTCAACACTTACGTTTACAACCGCATAACCCTCCGTTTCATCTTCATTGGATGAGATCTGTGCGATCCGCTCTTGAGGTGCCGCCCACTCAATATCCGCCATTGCACGAATAGTGCCCGTATGAAAATGAACCGTACTGATCCCTTTCAAGGGTGGTATCAGCGGCAAAGGTTCATCAAGTGTCTGATTCTGCGCATAGAGGTAGGAAAGACGATTTTCGAGCCTGAACCAATTATTGAGTGAATGAAGGCTCCGAAACTCCAGCCCCATTATCACTGCATCCCCCACATTCGCATATCGTTTAAAACGGAAATCGTTGTTGCTAACATCTTCTGATAAAACTCCATCGATATAATTGAAATACTGTTTATGAAAAACGGTTAATGAAAGAGATTGATGACTGGTTTCTCTTGCTACATTCAGTTCCGTATTGAGAGATCGCTCCGTTTTCAGCCATGGATTGCCGTCATAAAAGTAACCATCGGTATAGTTATAAATGTAGTGGCCGAACAGCTCCATATGATTTCCCATCCGCTCGGAATACACTACACTTCCGCCTGTACTCCATCTGTCATTGATCATCCACAGCAGATTTGCGGATGCAGACGGTAGAATACGTTGACGGGCAGAAAGATCACGGTCATACAAACCTTCAAAAAAGGATTGATGCGTTTCACTGCCAGTATTCAAACTTTTAAACCGCAGGTTCTCCTCTACCTTCAACAGCAGAGAATTGGAAAGATTGAAACGGTGCCTCAAGCCGAGACCCGCGTTGTTTGTTCGGACGTCATCCAGGTTATAAATCATCATATCTTCGATGGAGGAATCCAGGCTCTGCATGAGCATATCCCCATAGGCTTCGGAGGTAAATGCATCCACAAACCAATCGAATGAATGAGTTTTTACGGAAGCTGAACCGGCTATCTTCGACCCAAATGTTGTAGTGGTTCCGTACATCGGCATATACATTCCGCGCATGACGGTTCGGTTGGCAACATCCCGTTCATAATCGTCCATATTGTGCCGCACTCCGTTCGCATAAAGCGATATAGATGTAAAGCGAAAACGTTTATTTGAGGACGCAAAATTGAATTTCACCTGCCCGATATCAGCCAGTGCTTTCGTCGCGTCCATCAGCAGCGCGGGGTATCCAACATCATAAGCTTTGTCCGTAATGTAGTTCAGTTCAATGGAGTGATTTGAAGTAAAAGTATGCCGGTAGTTCAGATTCAGATTCAGCTTTTCATATTGTGTGTTCTCTACGGTTTGATTATTCCCGGCTTTAAAATCATCCGCCTTTTTGTAGCTGCCTGAAAATCGCACACTGTTTTTTCCGGTTTGATCGGCTACATTTCCACTCATCCGAAATGTGCGGTAGTTGTCGGGCAACCTGACTCCACTGCTCAGATCCATCGTCAATCGTTCTGAACCCGCTTTCTGAGTGATGAGATTTACCGTACTGTTGCCTGTTCCGTTTTCAGCAACGCCCGCTCCGCTTTTATCAATTTTCAGCCGGGATAAATTATTCATCTCCACATAAGAGGTGATGGGATCCATTTTATCCACACAGGCTTTAAAAACCTGCATTCCGTCGATCACAAGATTCATACGCTGATCACTTTGGCCCCGGATTACCGGTTCCCAGCCAAACGCTCCCCGCCTGGTCATAGAAACCCCATCCACGTTTTCCAGGAACTCATCCATGCTCTGTAACGGTTTCCGGTTTTGATAGGATCGAACATTGTCCCGGTCGTCATTTCCAACAACCAGGAGTTCCGTTGTTTGATGGAAAATCGCCGGTCTCAATGCAATCCTGTGGACTGAGGAATCGAGAGTAATACTTCGGTTTTTAAAGCCAACTGCCGTAATGGTTATCACCCGATAATCTTTCGGATCAACAGTAAAAATTCCATCTCTGTCTGATATAGAAATGGCTTCACCGTTTGAATCGAGAATATGGGCCCCGGGAATGGGTGACTGACTTTCTTCATCCACAACCCGTATTTGTTGCTGACCGAATACATTACTGATAGCGATCAACATTATGATCACCAGAGATATAAAATTCTTCATATTAATTTGATTATGTCTTTTGTCGTTCTAAGTGGGAGATCTGTCTAGTGTCGAGTCAAGAATCAAATGTTGGTTAAAAAGTCCCCTCCTTTTTCAAGGAGGGGATTAAGGGGTGGTTCAAAGTCCCCCTTTGAAGGGGAAAGCGAACAGAGTGAGCAGGGGGATGTACACCCTCCCGGCTTCGCCGTACTCCCCTCAAGGGAGAATAACCACCCAGGCCCCTCCTTCATAAGGAGGGGAAAATTATAACTCCATTCAGTAAACCGAAATTTCATACTTGACATAGCACTAGCGCGTTTAAAGGACCTTCGATCTCCTGAATTATGAACAAGAGATTATTTTGCCTGAACACTGTATTCAAAAACTACTTCAGGCAGTGTTTCTCCATTCACGGTTAACTCAACCGACGTTGTCCACACACCACTCATGCTGTAGTTGATATCACCCTCGTACATGCCAGACCCGGTGGCCACGGGATTTGTAAAATCGGTAGAGTGGCCGCTGCCGCCGCCCATATCCATATATGGATACACTGAAAGTTCAGCGTCGGAAACAGGCGGAAAGCTCATCATTGTCTCGCGTGTATGGACCATGAATGCAAGTTCATTATTCCCGCTGACCGGATTTTGCGGTGAATACCAGGTGATAAAATAGATCTTGTCATTTTGACTGCGCACACTGGTCAGCTTCCAGGATGAGTTTACCTCAACAGGCATCTCTCCTTCTATCAGATCACCGGCCTGGGTTAGAATTTCAAATGGAACCGACCAACTGCCCATGGTACCGCTGGGCATAATGAACACAACCATATTTTTGAGATACCGGTCATCTTCAGCGGCCGTTTGCGGTTCTGTGTAGGGAGATGAGTGTTTCATCTCGCCCATATCCATCATGGGAGTGACCGAAAGACTCTGAGGCTCAATGAGATCCCCGTTTTTCTCAATCTGCCAGTAGAAGTTGTTAAATCCTGTTTCAGGTTCTTTCTCACCGAAAAGTGAGATGGTGTAGTCCTGTACGGTTACGGAGTTTACAGGAATCAATTGTAGTTCAGAGTCGGAATTGCTGGTGTTGCAAGAAACGACAGCCAACACCAATGCTGCCATGGCCGTTACACGGCCCAATTGTTTTAAAATATTCATGGGTACTACCTGTTTAGCTTTGATTAATAATACAGGACTGCCGTTATCAACAGTCCATAATAAATCCTAAAAACAAAGCTAAACGCGGGGAGGGCGAAGCAGGTCAGAATAGACCCCATCCAGGGTATAGTCCGGATACGAATGGTAAGGTGAGTCTTTTGCAGGTGGAATTGGTGGTGAACTTTTTTCAGAGCAGGCCGCCTGGATTTTATTGAGAGCGATCAAAGCATCTGAAGTTGTGTTCTCATTTGAATGGGAAGACGTGAAATAACAGCTTTCAGCATTCGAACTGTCTCCGTGATGTTCACCATGAGACGCTAAACCATTATGATGGCACGTACAGACACTTTTACCCTCTTCAACTTCGCAATAACAGAATGAAATTTCGCAAAAGGTTCCTTCTTCATCCTGAGTATGAGTGTGATTCATCGTTAAACCCAAACCAAGCCATCCTGCAATATTCCAAATCATTACAGCAATAACCAGGAAATTGGTCCACCTGTGATATGTTCGCTCTGCACTCATCCTGATAAAGATACCACTTGATTGTGAATTTTATTTTAATTCAAAACTATGCTCCATTACCCCGTCCTTCAGGGCGGGGAACACAACAGAGATAAACTCCGGGCTTTAGCCCTTCAGAAGTGGGTTTGTGCAGGGCTGAAGCCCTGATTTTTTTAACATCATTTTAACCCCCGGCCTAAAGACCGGGGCAATAGATTGAATCTTATTTATCGTTTAGGATGCTATTAATTCAAAAATAATTATGGAAACATGAATAGAAGCAGTTGTTGTACATTCCTTTTCATTATTTTGAGTGAAATATCACAACAGGAATCAACCCTATGACACAACCTATTCTTGTTACAAAAGCATCCGGAGAGCAAGAGCCGTTTGAAGAAAAGAAACTAAGGAGATCGCTTCGAAGTGCCGGGGCAAATGATGAAACGATCAACAGCATTGCAGAAGCTGTCAATCAGTTGCTTCATGATGGAATTTCAACACAGAAAATCTACCGGGAAGCTTTTCGGCTTCTTCAGGAGGAATCTGAGCGGCTTGCTGGCAGATATAAACTAAAAGATGCCATTCTTGAACTCGGGCCGACCGGGTACCCGTTTGAACAATTTATTGCAAAACTTCTGAATAGGCAGGGATACAAAACCGAAGTCGGAGAAATTGTTGAAGGCGATTGTGTATCCCATGAGATTGATGTGATTGCTCAAAAAGACGACGAGCATTTTATGATTGAATGTAAGTTTCATAACCGAAAGGGACATACGTGCGATGTAAAAGTTCCACTCTATATTCAATCCCGTTTTTTAGATCTGAAAACCAAATGGACGAGCCTGCCGGGACATAAAAATAAAGTTCACAAAGGATGGGTGGCTACCAACACCCGGTTTACCAAAGATGCTCAACAGTATGCTGAATGTATTGGATTAAAGCTTCTGAGCTGGGATTATCCAAAGAATGAAGGATTAAAAGATCTCATCAGCAGGGCGAAACTCCACCCGGTAACCTGCCTTTCATCCCTGGATAAAGCAGAAAAACAGGAACTCCTTGAGATGGATATCATTCTCTGTTCGCAGCTTTTGGAGCACGAGCAGATACTTGATAAAATTGGAATCGATCAGCGTAAGAAAACTCAAATCTTAAACGAAGCGGGAAGTATCTGTAATCGAGATCAGGAGGAAAAATGAGTGCGTCAGTAAAGATCCATTTTCTGGGAGCGGCCGGCACGGTTACCGGCAGTAAATTTCTCATTGAATCGCCCGAGAAGAATATTCTTATTGATTGTGGTTTATTCCAGGGAATCAAAAAAATTCGTCAGTTAAACTGGAATCAACTTCCAATCCGGGTTTCAGAGATCAACCTGGTACTGCTAACTCACGGTCACCTGGACCACACCGGTTTCCTGCCAAATCTTGTTAAAATGGGATACAGAGGACCCATTTGGGCGACCGCTCCAACAATTGATATTGCAAAAATAATCCTGGAAGACAGTGCCAAAATACAGGAAGAGGAAGCTGAAAAGGCAAACAAAGAGCATTACACAAAACACAATCCCGCCAAACCGCTTTATAAACTGGAACATGTTGAAAAAACAATACCTCTTTTTGAACATCAGGATGAAGGGGAATGGATGCAGATCAGTGAAAATATTCGCGTGAGATTTCAATACAATGGCCACATCCTTGGATCCACCTACCTGGAACTCGATCTTTATGGGAAACGGTTTCTCTTTTCCGGGGATGTCGGACGTCCCTCTGATCCACTCCTTCGAAAACCAAAGAAACCCAAAAAAGCGGATTTTTTATTTTTGGAAAGCACGTATGGTGATCGTCTCCATCCCAATAAATCGACGCTGGATGAAATGCAGCAGATTATACTTGAGACCTATGAGAAAAAAGGCACGGTAATTATTCCGAGTTTTGCAGTTGAACGAGCCCAATTGCTTCTCTACCTGTTGTGGCAGCTTCGCATGCAGGATAAAATTCCCGCCTCCATACCCATCATTCTCGACAGCCCGATGGGGGCTAATGTTCTTGAACTGTTTCAAAAACATACAGATTGGCATAAACTGAATTCAGATGAGTGTGCCCAAATGTGCAATCAGGCGAGAGTTACAGCATCCTTTAAAGAAACCTGGGAGATCATCGACGATCCACAATCGAAAATAATTATTGCAGGCAGCGGAATGGTGACCGGCGGCCGTGTGCTTACATACCTTCAGCAATATATCGACCGGCCCGAAACAACTGTAATGCTTGCCGGATACCAGGCGGAGGGTACACGCGGCAGGCAACTTCTTGAGGGATTGAATGAGATTAAATTTTATGGAAAATATTTTCCGGTCAAAGCACGTATAGAATATCTCGAAGGCCTCTCCGGTCACGCTGATCAACAGGAGTTATTGGAGTGGATTTCTGATATCAAAAAAACACCCGAAAAAGTGTATCTTATTCACGGTGAGCCTCAGGCATTGGATATGCTGCGAGTCAAAATTAGTGACAAGTTTAATTGGAATGTCCACATTCCTGATCTTTTTGAGATTGATACGATACCTTTTGATTGATCTTATTCATCAATCTCCGCTAAAAAATATTATTACCAACTGAATCAATTTTTACGACTTATATTTTAAACTATTATGAGCAACAAACTTTTTTATTCCCTGGTCGCAGCGTTTATCATCGCAAGCACTGTTTTCTGGATCTACATGTTCCAGGGCGAATCATTTGCGGTTCCTTTTACAGAATCAGAAACTGTAAATGCTGAGGGTATTTCTCTCACCATGTATCACAGCCCCACCTGCGGTTGTTGTGTAAAATGGGCTGAATACCTGGAAGATCACGGTGTAGACGTGACTACCGAAGAAACAATGAATGTGTACGGTATCAAAAGAGATCACGGTGTCCCCGATCAGTTAAGCTCCTGCCATACGGCGGTTGTTGACGGATATGTGATTGAAGGACATGTTCCGGTTGAAGATATTGTGAGGCTCCTGGAAGAAAAGCCCGATGCCATTGGGCTCTCCGTTCCGGGAATGCCGGTCAACTCACCGGGAATGGATATGCCTTCAGACGAAGAATATCAAACCGTTCTTTTTGATGAGGAGAATACCACCGTCTATAATACACATCATTAGATCTGTCTGATCGCACAATTCCTGATATTTGTTATGTAACCTGATGCAACAGAGGAAGTTGTTGCTGAATAACAAAAATTTAAAATCTGGTTTAAATTATGCACTGGGTAGATGGAATAGATAGTTGGATAACACTCACATGGTGGGCGGTTCTTATCCTCATGGTGATCCTCGTTACCCGTTATTTTGTACGGCGAAACATGCATCCCGAAGAAAATACAGCATTAGAGATCTTAAAAAAGCGATATGCAAAGGGAGAGATCGACAAGGAGGAGTTTGAACGAAAGAAGAAACATATTTCGGATTAGCATCTCTCCGTTTTCCCGACAATCAGGAGATACTGGCATCCCAGACTTCTACATCCAAAAAATTTGCTGCTGTCATCCTCTATTTTTCTGAGGACTTACCCCAAATTCTATGATGTAATACATCTATACATAATAGTATCAATTCTTTTGTCTTGATTTTACAAATGGAAACCTATAGAAATAGAATCAATTGGCTGTGAATACTTGGCGGCAAAAGGACAACGAGTTGAACCGTGAAATGAATCCTTTCAATCGGTCCATCACGACTTTCAGCCTTTACATTTCGCTCTATGCACCGGTATGAAAGGATTCTTCTCACGGTTATCTCGATGTCCTTTTCCCGCCAACTATTCACAGGCCCATTACACTCTCATGTTTACTATTTTCACTTAAGTCAAAAGATTATCAATTATTGATTATATTTGTCATTAGTTGTTTTACATTTGAAAATATCAGGGTAACTTCTCCTATTTTTTTGTCAAGTAGCGCTTTGGTACATTTCATATCTTCCAGAATAGTACCATGGTTTTATTCAAGATTATGGGTTTTGCAAAATTGAATAGCAGCCAACCTCTCACAGGTGTAAAAATAGCCCAAAAAGCAGATTCAAAGAGGTTCCCCGTCTCCTGAACCATATCCATTCCCCCATAAAAAAAAGACACTTCCCGATGTGTCATAACCTGGTTTTTTGATTCCAAATTACGAGTTATCGAAAAGTGCCTGTCTCAATTCTTGATGAGGTAAAACTAACCTCTCTTTTACTCTCTATTCATTCATTGAAATGCCGCTTTGGGTCATTTCAGATCTGGCATCTTCAATCGCAGATTGCAGATTTACCAGCTCATTTTTAAGATAGTTGCCATTCCTGACTGTCTGGTCTGACAGAGAAGCGATGGATGCTATGCCCTTAGTCGTCAAGTCGTTCGACATGTAGGCCTGTATTTGATTTACGTCAGAGACATATGTTTTGAAAGCCTTTTTTACACCCACACTGTTCTCGGCAATTTTATCATAGATATTACCCAGTGCTGCACGGCGTTCATTACTTCGTTTCTGAATTTCAGGATTGTCGTATTTTTTATCTTTTTTATCCCATTCCGAGAAATACTCCTTTCCGCTCTCTTTCATTTCATCAGCATGTTTATCAAAATCTTTCTGCATATCCTTAATTTTTGAGACGTTTTTCGAATAGAGTTCGAAAGCTCTCTTCACATCTGCCTGGCCGGGTTTGGTCAATTCATCCAGGGAAGCTCCGATGGCATCAAGTTGTACAATCGTTTTTTTGATGTTGTTATCTACTGTTTTCATGGTAGATTGAACCTCTTCAGAACGTTGCATTCCGGTAGTTGAACATGAAGTGAAAGTGATTACTGTTGCCAGGAACAGCATTGCGAGATAGGTGCCTGGCCGGTTTAAATGTATCATAATCGTGGACTTTAAAATTTTCCGCATCTTGCGAGACAGTTGTGAAATAATTATCACAAAGATAATATGATCATAATACCGGCAAGAAGCCTTACATCGGGCTTGCAAATGCTTACATAGATCACTGTTTTAAAAAGCGAAGGCAGATACAGATATATAATGAAAGGCAGGTCGAGATAAGTGGTGGTTCAGGGGCTGACATTACCCATAAAATCTCAATTTTTGAGATGATATCTTTATCAAGGTTTATTGGAAAGGTTGAGTATCATTCATAATAATAGGCTATCAACCGTAACGTTCACCTTGTTCATTTTGATGCTTCGAAACAAAAGAACCAAAAATTCAAGGCGGTGAAAGAATTGGCGGCGGTCACTGAATCTCTGCTACCTTTTATCAATGGTCCACCGCGTTTATAGCTTGTTAACATCGTTAAGAGCCGGTATGATAAAAGGTCTCCGCAGATCTTCAGGCTCCCTCAATCCGCCAATTCTTTCGAGGCCGGAGTTGTTCTGACCCTAAAATAAATCAACTCTAAAACAGCAATGAATAGATGTTGAAGCACCTATTATTCATCTTTCAAAAAGCGTATTGCAAATCTATTTTTAAAATGATAAACAGATATTTTTCGAAAATATACCTAACAGCTTTACGTCAATCATTACCAATACTTTACATAGACTAAATTAGTCATATTTGAAATTACATGGGTAATGTCAGGGTTCAGGGGTGCCCCCCTTTGAAGCTGACAATACCCATATAATCTTAAGCCCATGAAGATTCCGGGTATGGATGGAGCAGATATTGAGTTCATCTAATTTTTGGTCAAAAGATTTTAAAAATCCTGTGAAGTCATGAAGGGCAGACATCCGACTCTGAAAGAGTCTGAAGAGCACAGCCCCAGGCAGAGTGAGGAGAGAGTCCGAACGCCGCCTGGGGGTAGGAGGCAGCCAACCCCAAACCCGAGCCGCCGGATGTTGAAAAGCTTCGTACGAGTTCGAGGGTTGGATTGACCGGCGTATTCGGGATTCGGAGGGGACAGCCTTTCCCATGGTATTACCGGAACCCCCTCGATAATACGTGTTGCCCGTCCGTGGTCCACCGCCTCGGGATCTCTTCTCATATTTCTTTACAAAAAAAACCTAATGACTGTATCTATTGGATGGCAACAGTTTACATCAATAATGATAAAATCAGATGGGCAATGTCTGCCCTTCGAAGGGGGCAATGGGGGATGATCGTCTATGCATCAAAACCAAGAATTGGGCATTCCAGAACTTCGAAAGTCATCCCCCAGCTCTCTCCGCCCGCTTTCCAAAGTCTTGTACCGCGGACAAGTTCGCTTCCCCCTTCAAAAAGGGGATTTTAGTCTTTTTGAGCCTGTCCAAAAAGGATGTGAGGGAAATCAATATTCTCATTTTTGTCATACCGGACCCCGATCCGGTATCTCCAAGCATAGTTAAAGAGTGGAGATTCTGAATCGAGTTCAGAATGACATCCTTTTTGGACAGCCTCGGAATTAAACCACTTTAGATTAAACTATATTACCCGACGTGTTTTTTAGAAGAACGAACTCCCTCAGAAAGATTTAAACGCTCTTTTCTTAACTTTTTAAAATAGGCAGGAGTGAGGCCCGTATGTTTTTTGAATTGAGCAATCAGAAGATCTTCATTTTTGTAATAAAGTTTTTTGGCGATCTCCTGAAGTGTCAACTCCTCATAAAGTAACAACTCTTTAATGCGTTCAACTTTCTGAAGAATTATAAATTGCATAACAGACATTCCTTTCACATCCGAAAATATTTTTAAAATAGATTCATTATCAGACCCAAGCTTATCACTGATAACATCTGAAAAATTCACCTTTGGCAACTCTTCGGAATAGTGAATTACTTCAATAATGGTATTTATGATTTTATCAATCAGTAAACTATTCGGTTCATCCAGCAATAGCAGTCCGGATTTTTGCAAATTCTGATTCAATTCATTTAGCCGATATTCTGTAATCGCTTCATGAAAAATGATAGCGCCGTGCACTGAAATGGAATATTTTATATTGAGATTTTTTAATTCTTCCTTCAGAATTAACTTGCATCGTAAGCTCACCATATATTTCACATAGAGTTTTTTGCTCACAACTTCCATTTGTTCACGCTTCTTTAAACCTGCTTTACTCATAAAATAAGTAATATTTTATAGTATTTACTATCATGGTGTATTTATGCAATGTATGCATTTTATAATAAAAGGAAAGACAAGTGTTTAAATTCCTGTCTTTCCCTTACGCTTTTCTCTCTTTCTGGTAGATTGCTTACTGTATGTTGGTCTCTTTGTTGTATTCCAAAAAATAGGGATATCGTATCACTGACCTCTTACACCTTTCTGAGAAACTTTTACAGAAATTACAGGTATATCAAAATCCACGGGTTATTTTTTCCTACAAAGTCTGAATGCTTCAACTCACATCCTCATAACCGCTTTTAATAACGGTTGATATCATTTTAAACCTGTCATTGGCTTTTATAGAATTCCGGGCATGTGCCGGTATGATTATTGCATTTCCAATTTCCAGCAATATTGAAACATCGTTGATAATAATTTCTGCCTTGCCGTCAATAATTTGGATGAATGTATCAAACGGTGATGTTTTTTGCTCTAATTTTTCTCCCGCATCAAAAGATAAAGCGTTTATATTCCCTGTCGATTTCTTGATAATCGTTTTAATAAGAACCGAATCCGGAACGTATTCAATGATTTCAACAACAATCATCGCTTTTGATTTTTCAAACTCCAACGGTTCCATTTTTTTGAGATAACTAATTAATGAGCAATAACAACAATCAAAATCTAACCTTTATTTCCAATCTGTTGCGTTACCCTTTTCTGTTCGTAATAAGTTTACAAATATGATGAACCATATCCGTTACACTCAACTACCTCATCGTTACACACATTACTGATATTTGATTTCTGTTTTACATCCCTTACTTTTTAAACCCATCAGCTACAACTCCTTGCTCAGAAATCTCCGAATGAACCAACCAAATGTGGGATATATGTAACATTATGCCAAGTCTTTGCAATATGCACCCCAAATCATTGCCATATTTTTTAACCCGTATATGCAGTAATCAGACAGATCATTTACCATGAAAAATGTAGAAAAAGTCACCTTTAACAACCGCACAAGCCGGGAATTCAGTAAAACCGTAAAGCAGCGGGTTGACCAGTATTTCCAGGAGAATGAACTCTCCAAACACGCCAACGTTCAGATGGTTGTAAAAACCGTGGTGATGTTAAGTGTGTATCTTGGCTCCTATGCGCTCATTATCTCAGGGCAGTTTTCTCTCGGCACCATGTGGTTTTTAACATTTTTGATGGGAGTAGGAACGGCCGGTATCGGTTTTTCCATTTCGCACGATGCACTTCACGGCGCCTATTCATCAAACAAACATATAAATAACGCCCTGGGATATACATTCAATCTGCTTGGGGCTAACGGCTATATGTGGAAAATTACTCATAACATTATTCACCACACTTATACCAATATTCACGGCCACGATGAGGACCTGGAAATAGCGGGCTTTATCCGTCTTTCCCCTCACTCAGAGCATAAGATGATCCATCGTGTTCAGCACATTCTTGCTTTTTTTGCCTATAGCCTGGCCATGGTAACCTGGGTGTTCATCAAAGACTATAAAAATTTTCTGAAGACAAATATCGGCCCGTATAACAACAAAAATCACCCACTCAGCGAATGGATCATCCTGTTTGTAACCAAAGGAATGTACTATGCTTATATCCTGGTTTTACCCATGCTCCTGCTTGATATTAGCTGGGTTCATCTTATCATTGGTTTTCTCACTCTTCAGTTTACAGCCGGTGTAATTATCGGGATGGTCTTTCAGCTTGCCCATGTGGTTGAGGGGACCGATCATCCTCTTCCGGACGAAGATAATATGATAGACGAGCACTGGATGATTCACGAAATGGTGACGACCAACAATTTTGCGCGTGATAATAAAGCGTTATGCTGGTTTGTTGGCGGACTCAATTTTCAGATTGAACACCATCTTTTCCCGAGAGTTTGCAGTATTCACTACCCGGCTATCAGCCCTATCGTTGAAAAAACAGCCGATGAGTTCAATATTCCCTACAATCATCATGAGACCTTTTTTGAAGCGCTGGCCTCTCATTACCGTACCCTCAAAAAATTTGGCGATCCTGATTTCACTTATACAGAAACAAGGGGTGTACATGCTTAGCGACCTGGCAGAGTTGCGGGGCATTATATTAATTGAAATCATCGCTAATCCCAAAGGTTCGAACTCTGGCAGGACCTTCGCTCTGCTCAGTACTCTTTCAAGTTCTCTGGTTAGCAACCTGCCAGAGCACCGGTGCTTTTCCGGTTCCTGCCACAACGCAGTACTACTGTGGTGGATGAAACTTGTGTTTTGAGGCGTAGATCCGAACTCTGACAGCCCCGAAGTCTCCTATCGTGTGGACACATCTTCTTACTTTTTTATAGGTGAAGGTCTTGATGCAGAAAAAAGCCATTATTGGTTATCGATGAGATCCCTCCACGCGTTCGCTGTGCTCACTTGGTCGGGATGACAAACGTGAAGTGAGAAAGCGGCAGGTTGCTTAATTTTGCCGAAAAACGGGCAACACCATTGAAGAGATGACAGAAAACTTACCTGTAGATCCAACTTTCAATAATAAGTTAGGACTTTCGTCCTTCGGCCTTGATTGGTGAGGAATCGGCGTGGTTTGCAACACTGGCACTGCGTTCGAGCGATGACAAACGCGCTGTGCGCTCACCTTGTGAGCATTCGCAGAGTGTACCCGTGCGGCAAACCATGCCCGAAGCAATCACAGCCGGGAGTTTTTGAAACCTTTTGGCGGTCCAAAAGTAATAGGGAAGAAATGGTATGTGGCTTTTGAGTTGCATAAAGAAGTATTTTATGAATCTGTCAGGTAGTGGTGAAGGGATTGCTCGCGAAAGTATTTTATGAATCTGTCATTGGTAGTGGAATCGAGGGATCTCAAAAACCACGAATGATTTAAATCAATCTGTACAAATCTACACCGAGCTTTAAAATCTGTGATATGTGTAAAGTATTACAAGTTATGTATACCGCATTTTTTAAAGGAAATGACCACATTCCTGACGTATAGAGCATTCATATTTATACATCAAAGCATAAATAATCGATTTTAAAAAATGAAACAAACAGTAGGCAGTATTTTAAGCATTGGCGGAGCGATAGGTATTCTATATTTCGGATATCAATACCTGGCCGATTCAGAATCTTTTCAAGTATTTGGAGCAGATGTAGCGGTCAGTACGGGAGACATTGTCCCGGTTCTGATTTCTGTAATCGTGCTTGTAGTTGGTTTGGTTCTTTATCGATCCAAATAAACACAGAAGTCGTTTCTCGTGAAATGAATCCATAACCAAAAGATCCATGATCCTTTTTTGAGCAATAAAGGGATTAAGGAGATACATGATTAACGTAAGTTCGAGTTAACAGAAACGAACCTCAAATGGGTCATTCTGAGCTTGACTCAGAATCTCCAGCCTTTATTTTCGAACGAAATCCTGAGTCAAGCTCAGGATGACGTTAAAAAAGCCCAAAAAATGAACAGTGAAAGCTAACGTCAAACTCACGTTAATTATCAAGCCGCTTAATCAGGAGTAAACAATGGTGAAATCAATTTTAAAGAACACTTTTCTGGTACTTATTGTCGGCCTGTTGGTTTCTGCCTGCAGTATTCAAAAAAGTGCAATAACCGGAGACAAACGTGCATATGGCTATAGCTGGAATCAGGAAAAACAGATTGGCAAAGACGCCGATCAGGAGATTCAACAGTTTTACGGGTTATATAGTAATGATGCACTGCAGAAATATGTCGATAAAATAGGGCAGGAGATGCTGGCCGTAAGCCATATGCAGCGTGCCGATACACCAAATCAGTATAGGGATACGGAATTTTACTTCCGTCTTTTAGACAGCCCGGTCGTCAACGCTTTTGCCCTGCCCGGCGGATACATTTATGTAACCAGGGGGCTGTTATCTCATCTTGATAATGAAGCTCAGCTCGCCGTGGTTTTGGGACATGAAATTGGCCATGTGGCCGCACGCCACGCCTCCCAACGTGCTTTTGAGCAACAAATAGGACAAATCGCTTTGATCGGGGGAGCCATAGCCGGTCAACAATTCCTGGGAATTCCCGGAGGTGATATTCTTGGTATGGGCAGCATGGCGGCACAGATGTTGTTTTTAAGTTACGGCAGAGAAGACGAAAGGGAATCCGATCGTCTTGGGGTAGAATACGCCTCTATGCAGCGTTATAAATCGGCTGAAGGCGCGCAATTTTTCGTATCGCTGGAGCGAATGTCTGCCCAATCCGGGCAAAGTATTCCAAGCTGGCAATCAACACACCCCGATCCCGCTGAAAGGGCAACATCTATCCCCCAACTTGCAGAAGAATGGAGAGCCAAAGGATATGAACAGACAGTTGTAAATACCGATCAGTACATGGGTATGCTTGATAACATGATCTATGGTGAAAATCCCCGCGAAGGATTTACACGAAACGGTACGTTCTATCACCCGGAAATGAAATTTCAATTCTCCTACCCGGACGGCTGGCAGATAATAAACCAGCGGTCGCTTGTAGCCGTAGTCAATAGCGATCAGAACGCGGTTTCAATTATGAGGTTGGACAACGAATCGGCAAATGCAGAGGCCTCGGTTAACGAGTTTTTAAATCAAGAGGGTATTACCACAACAGGAAAATCGAGTACAACCAGCAGAGGACTTCGAGCATTCCGGGCAGAAGCCACCGGGAATACCGAAGATGGAACTCAACTCAAATTCTATCTCTATTCTATAGAGTACGATGGTATGATTTATCGGTTTGTGAACTACACCACGCTTGACAACTACGGAACCTATGGCCCTCGCTTTCAACAGATAACCAACGGCTTTAGAGAGCTGACTGATTCAGGCATTTTAAGTATTCAGCCGGTTCGCCTGCAATCCTTTAAAACCACCCGTTCGGGCACATTCCGGTCCTTCCTCCCTAACAATCTCGAAAGCCTTACCATAACCGTTACACCCGAAGATCTTGCCATTATGAACCAGGTAGGCCTCGATGAGCGTATCGAAAGCGGTACGTGGATAAAGATCCCGAGATAGAATAAGAGATGGAAAACCAAATATTTACACCACCTCAGTCCTATCCATTCTGGTTGAAAGCAACTCTTATTCTGTTTGGACTCTGCATGTTGGTAGTTGTTTTAAACTTTGGGAAATTTATTCTGATGCCCCTTGCTTTTGCCGCCATCATTTCGATGTTACTGAACCCGGTTGTAGAACAATTTGAGGCATGGAAATTGGGGCGTGTGTTTAGCATCATACTTGTATTACTTTTAATCACAGTGGTCTTTTCAGGTATTTTGACTTTGGTAACCGTGCGGGCAGTCGAGTTTTCTGACAATCTCCCCGAAACTACTGAAAAACTCAAAAGTACACTGGCTGAAGGAGCTGTTGCTGTTGAAAGGTTTTCAGGAATTTCTCAGGAAAAACAAACCGAGTACGCAAAAAATGCTATTGAAAGTTTATTTGAAGCAGGTGGTGAGTTCATAAACTCTTTGGCACAGGCTACAACCGGCACAGTTACCTTTTTGGCGTTTATGCCCATTTTTATTTTTTTCATGCTCTACTACAAAGCGATGTACAAAACCTTTCTTCAGAAAGTATTTGAGAGGAGCCACAAATCTGATATTGATAAGATTTTACTAAGAGTTCAACATGTAACACAGAACTACCTTGTGGGACTATTCACTGTGCTCGGAATCATGGCCGTCTTAAATTCAATAGGACTGTTGATCGTAGGCCTAGATTTTGCTATTCCCTTCGCGATATTTGCATCAATGATGGCTATTATCCCGTTTGTGGGTGCAATAATAGGGGCACTTCCTGCTGTACTTTATTCATTCCTTTTCTACGATACACTTTTGTTGCCGCTACTGGTCACTGCGGTTTTTGCTGTAGTACAACTTCTTGAAAGCAGCTACCTCACTCCAAGAATCGTTGGTTCAAAAGTCTCCATCAATCCATTTATGGCCATTATCGTATTGCTTTTGGGCGCAAAGGTCTGGGGAATCGCAGGTATAATTCTCTCTATACCACTTATTGGAATCATGAGAGTCGGGTTTTCTCAAGTTGCCGAATTAAAACCCTATGGTTACCTCTTAGGAAGTATTGTTGACTATAACGAGTATGAAGAGAGTGATAAACAAGAACATGAAGAAGCAAACTCAGAGAAATAGTAAATAGTTATTTCATAGGATGACATTTAATATTCACAGGGTAATTGTAAATCTTGTAAATGCCGTAAAAAGAGTGTCACTTTAGATTTTAATTTGTGAATTCCTAAATCAACCACCTAACAATTAACCTTTGAATAAAGAAAAAACCGATAAATCGCAGAAGGTCCGATGGTTATTCGGAACAATATTCATTCTGGTTTTGCTCTGGTTAATTACATGCATTAGATGTTGATGAGTTGATTGCAAACAGACATTTTAAAGCCCGGAATTTTACCGTTCAAAAGCTTGATTTAGAGATTTCCCGTGACAAAAACCATCCTGATAAACCCAAGAATGAACGTCCTCTTATCAACACCCAATTCTCAAACCTGCCCTTTAGCGTGACCCTTGACAGCCTTTCCCTGAGTGATGGAAATATCAGCTATCGCAAATGAAAGGATGGACAAGGTACGTCAGGAACGGTTTTCTTTGATGCTGTTGAGATTATGATAACCTTCAAAACAGGAAAGGAGGGGACTTTCATCGATACTATTAGACATATTAGAAATCAAACCCATGTTTTAACTGTTTTCGGGATCAAATATAAGGCCCCAGCACTTTTGAAATTGCCCAGCCTGAGATCTTGTTGCACAATGATCGGTTATTGACGTCCTCTTCTGTTATTCGCAAATTTGCAAGAGCGGCAATGAAGTACACAACCGTACCCATCAGGAACAGAACGAGTATGCCTGCAACTGCCAGAATAATTCTTTTTAGGCTGATCCTGAAGTCTATCGACATCGTTTAATTAATTTGAAGGAAGAGTATCACAGATTAAAATAACGGGGTTAGACTTGATACTAATTAAACGGAAAGGGAATTGATTTACACTTTATGAATAAATAATTACATAATTCACATCTCGTTATTAATCATAAGTGGTTTAATTTCGAGGTTATCCAAAATGGAACATGTAAAACATGTAATTGCTACCATAACTGTGTAACGTTTAAAAGCATCAAGAGCCCTACATTTAAAATGAAGATTTAAATCAAATTGGCGAACCGATATTAAGATTC
Organism: Balneolaceae bacterium; assembly: GCA_034521495.1. Taxonomy (NCBI): domain Bacteria; kingdom Pseudomonadati; phylum Balneolota; class Balneolia; order Balneolales; family Balneolaceae; species Balneolaceae bacterium. Next base: position 78,693 of record JAXHMK010000013.1, on the reverse strand, counting down.
GAAGCCTAAAAAACTTACATGAAATAGGTCAATATGGAGACGTCTAACGGTGTAATGATGCAGTATTTCCACTGGTATACTCCTGCTGATGGAGCTTTGTGGAAACAATTGGCAGAAAATGCAAAAGCACTGGCTGAAGCCGGTATAACTGCTGTTTGGCTGCCGCCGTCCTATAAAGGTGCAGCGGGAGGATATGATGTAGGCTATGGAGTCTATGATCTCTTTGACCTGGGGGAATTCGATCAGAAAGGGTCCGTTCGAACGAAATACGGTACGCGCGAGGAGTACCTGGAAGGCATAAAGGCTGCACAAGAAGCAGGCCTCCAGGTATACGCCGATGTTGTGTTTAATCACAGGCTTGGCGCTGATGAAGCTGAAGAGTTTAAAGCCACTCCATACAATCCCGAAAACAGAAAGGAACCCATAGGAGAATTGCAGGAAATTAAGGCCTGGACACATTTCAATTTCCCGGGGCGAAATAATAAATACTCCGAACTTAAGTGGCACTGGTGGCATTTTAACGCAGCCGATTATAACGCCCTCGAAGATGAAACAGATGCCATCTACCTGTTTGAAGGGAAAGTATTTGATGAAAGTGTAGACGTGGAAAAGGGAAATTTTGATTACCTGATGGGTTGTAATCTCGATATCAATAATCCCGATGTGCAAAAAGAGCTGTTCTATTGGGGAGAATGGTTCATGGAAACTACAGGCGTTAATGGTTTCCGTTTTGATGCCGTAAAGCACGTAAGATCCAATTTTTTTCTTGATTGGCTGGCGCATGTTCGCTATCACACCGGTAAAGATCTGTTTGCTGTGGGCGAGTACTGGTCGGGTGAGAGCGATGCATTAGATCACTTTATCAAAAAAACAGAAGGGAGCATGATGCTTTTTGATGTGAAATTGCATTTTAATTTTGCACGTGCCGGCAAAGAAGGTGAAGATTTTGACCTGTCGACAATTTTCAATAATACCCTTGTTGAAGATCATCCAAATCATGCCGTTACTCTTGTCAGCAATCACGATACCCAGCCGCTGCAGTCCCTTGAATCCATAGTTGAATCCTGGTTCAAGCCGTTGGCTTATGCAATGATACTTTTACGAAAAGATGGATATCCCTGTGTTTTTGCAGCCGATTACTACGGGGCTGATTATAAAGATAAAGGCAATGATGGAAATGAACATGAGGTGTCGATGGCTTCTCATAAATGGTTAATTGACCAGTTCTTATTTGTCCGAAAAGAATATGCCCACGATGAGCAGAATGATTATTTTGATCATCCAAACTGTATCGGCTGGACACGAATGGGGAATAAAGGAGAACATGGAGAGCAGCATGGAATGGCCGTTTTGCTCAGCAATGGAGGTGAAGGTAGAAAGAATATGGAGACAGGCTCCCCTGATACAATCTACGTTGATATTACAAAGCATATAAAAGGCACGGTAACGACAAACGAGGATGGATGGGCTAGCCTCGGAATTAAACCACTTTAGATTAAACTATATTACCCGACGTGTTTTTTAAGAAGAACGAACTCCCTCAGAAAGATTTAAACGTTCTTTTCTTAACTTTTTAAAATAGGCTGGAGTGAGGCCCGTATGTTTTTTGAATTGAGCAATCAGAAGATCTTCATTTTTGTAATAAAGTTTTTTGGCGATCTCCTGAAGTGTCAACTCCTTATAAAGTAACAACTCTTTAATGCGTTCAATTTTCTGAAGGATTATAAATTGCATAACAGACATTCCTTTCACATCCGAAAATATTTTTAAAATAGATTCATTATCAGACCCAAGCTTATCACTGATAACATCTGAAAAATTCACCTTTGGCAACTCTTCGGAATAGTGAATTACTTCAATAATGGTATTTATGATTTTATCAATCAGTAAACTATTCGGTTCATCCAGCAATAGCAGTCCGGATTTTTGCAAATTCTGATTCAATTCATTTAGCCGATATTCTGTAATCGCTTCATGAAAAATGATAGCGCCGTGCACTGAAATGGAATATTTTATATTGAGATTTTTTAATTCTTCCTTCAGAATTAACTTGCATCGTAAGCTCACCATATATTTCACATAGAGTTTTTTGCTCACAACTTCCATTTGTTCACGCTTCTTTAAACCTGCTTTACTCATAAAATAATTAATATTTTATAGTATTTACTGTCTTAGTGTATTTATGCAATGTATGCCTTTTATAATAAAAGGAAAGACAAGTGTTTAAATTCCTGTCTTTCCCTTACGCTTTTCTCTCTTTCTGGTAGATTGCTTACTGTATGTTGGTCTCTTTGTTGTATTCCAAAAAATAGGGATATCGTATTACTTACCTCTTACACCTTTCTGAGAAACTTTTACAGAAATTACAGGTATATCAAAATCCACGGGTTATTTTTTCCTACAAAGTCTGAATGCTTCAACTCACATCCTCATAACCGCTTTTAATAACGGTTGATATCATTTTAAACCTGTCATTGGCTTTTATAGAATTCCGGGCATGTGCCGGTATGATTATTGCATTTCCAATTTCCAGCAATATTGAAACATCGTTGATAATAATTTCTGCCTTGCCGTCAATAATTTGGATGAATGTATCAAACGGTGATGTTTTTTGCTCTAATTTTTCTCCCGCATCAAAAGATAAAGCGTTTATATTCCCTGTCGATTTCTTGATAATCGTTTTAATAAGAACCGAATCCGGAACGTATTCAATGATTTCAACAACAATCATCGCTTTTGATTTTTCAAACTCCAACGGTTCCATTTTTTTGAAATAACTAATTAATGAGCAATGACAACCAAACAAAATCTAACGTTTATTTTCAATCTGTTGCGTTACCCTTTTCTGTTCGTAACAAGTTTACAAATATCATGAGCCATATCCGTTACACTCAACTACCTCATCGTTACACACATTACTGATATTTGATTTCTGTTTTACATCCCTTACTTTTTAAACCCATCAGCTACAACTCCTTGCTCAGAAATATCCGAATGAACCAACCAAATGTGGGATATATGTAACATTATGCCAAGTCTTTGCAATATGCACCCCAAATCATTGCCATATTTTTTAACCCGTATATGCAGTAATCAGATAGATCATTTACCATGAAAAATGTAGAAAAAGTCACCTTTAACAACCGCACAAGCCGGGAATTCAGTAAAACGGTAAAACAGCGGGTCGACCAATATTTCCAGGAGAACGAACTATCCAAACACGCCAACGTTCAGATGGTTATAAAGACCGTGGTGATGTTAAGTGTGTATCTTGGCTCCTATGCGCTCATTATCTCAGGGCAGTTTTCTCTCGGCACCATGTGGTTTTTAACATTTTTGATGGGAGTAGGAACGGCCGGTATCGGTTTTTCTATTTCGCACGATGCACTTCACGGCGCCTATTCATCAAACAAACATATAAATAACGCCCTGGGATATACATTCAATCTGCTGGGGGCTAACGGCTATATGTGGAAAATTACTCATAATATTATTCACCACACTTATACCAATATTCACGGCCACGATGAGGACCTGGAAATAGCGGGCTTTATCCGTCTTTCCCCTCACTCAGAGCATAAGATGATCCATCGTGTTCAGCACATTCTTGCTTTTTTTGCCTATAGCCTGGCCATGGTAACCTGGGTGTTCATCAAAGACTATAAAAATTTTCTGAAGACAAATATCGGCCCGTATAACAACAAAAATCACCCACTCAGCGAATGGATCATCCTGTTTGTAACCAAAGGAATGTACTATGCTTATATCCTGGTTCTGCCGATGCTACTGCTTGATATTAGCTGGGTTCATCTTCTAATTGGTTTTCTCACTACTTCAGTTTACAGCCGGTGTAATTATCGGGATGGTCTTTCAGCTTGCCCATGTGGTTGAGGGGACCGATCATCCTCTTCCAGACGAAGATAATATGATAGACGAGCACTGGATGATTCACGAAATGGTGACGACCAACAATTTTGCGCGTGATAATAAAGCGTTATGCTGGTTTGTTGGAGGACTCAATTTTCAGATTGAACACCATCTTTTCCCGAGAGTTTGCAGTATTCACTACCCGGCTATCAGCCCTATCGTTGAAAAAACAGCCGATGAGTTCAATATTCCTACAATCATCATGAGACCTTTTTTGAAGCGCTGGCCTCTCATTACCGTACCCTCAAAAAATTTGGCGATCCTGATTTCACTTATACAGAAACAAGGGGTGTACATGCTTAGCGACCTGGCAGAGTTGCGGGGCATTATTGAAGCAACTTGTGTTTTGAGGCATAGATCCGAACTCTGGCAGGACCTTCACTTCGTTACGGACTCTGCCAGGTTCTTAGGTCAGCAACCTGAGAGCGGCCGGTGCTTTTCCTGGCTCCTGCCACAACGCATACTACTGTGGTGGATGAAAATTGTGGTGAATAGCCGAACTCTGACAGCCCCGAAGTCTCCTATCGTGTGGACACATCGTTACTTGTTTTAAATTATTCATGGTTTTTGGGAGGTACTGTGATAAATGTCAAGTATGCCTACCCATAATCACCTTATTTTTTTAGGGTTTTACCATTATTTGCTGATAGTGGAATTCCGGATCATATTCTTTACCGCTTTTCCACAGGCTATAAACTAACAAAAGCAGTTTTCGCATGACGGCCGTTACTGCAATCATTTTTTGATTCGGATGCTTCTCAACCAATCGTTCATAAAAGAGTTTTAACGCCGGGTTATGCTGGATTGCACTCATGGCAGGCATGTATAAAGCCTTGCGTAAATGGGCGTTTCCGTGTTTAGAAATTTTGGTAGCTCCCTGACGATTACCGGATTCATCCAGGACCACATCCAGGCCACTATAACTGGCCAGTTGATTTCGATTTGTAATGAGGGCGAAGCCGTCCGTCTCGGCAATAATATCTAAGACGGTTTGCTCGCCTATGCCATTAATCCCAGCAATACGGGACACCGGTTCGGCCAGCTGCTGATTGGATTGCCAAAGATTGTCAAGTTCAGTGGATATCTGTTTCAGATATCGTCCGATCTGTTTTGCGTGGTCGGAGAGCCGTTCAAGGCTTGTTTGTGGATGTCCCCATGCCTTGCGGGCGGCATGTAACCGATTCATCAGTTGTGTATGCTGCTTTTGCAACTGCTCTCGTTCACGGATCAAGGCTTTGATCTTACGCAATCGCGGGCTGGCTGGTTTCCACATCTCAGGGTGTCGTTCCAACCCGTAGCGGCTCAATATACGAGCATCAATGGCATCGGTTTTTGATTTGATAGGCAAACTCTTTGCGTAATGAGCAGCTCGACTGGCGACCAAAACGCAGACGTTTTCCCCGGCCTTGTGTAAAAAATAAGCCAGTTGTTCATAATACACACCGGTGGCCTCCATGACAAACCACACAGGTCGGTTTTGATCAGACTGCTTCCGGGCCCAGGATAAAAGCGATTCGAAACCCTCACGCGCATTTTTAAAGCAACGAGATGTGCTAAAGTTCATGGACTCTGAAGATGTTTTCTTGCCAGAGCAGACCTCCAGGGTGTCTTTGGAAACATCAATTCCGACAGCATGTTTGCGAATGGATAATGAATTTGAGTTTTTCATAAAACAAACAGTTCTTTCAATGAAAGATTCGATGATTAAGAGGAAGTGGTTTTCTACTAATCTCATGAACAATGCGAACTCAGTTTTCCAACAAACCGGTTCTTCGTACTGGTTGAGTATAAAAACCTGAGAAGAGCGAGGAGCTATATGCTCCCAAAACAGCCTCTTTGTTTGTGGCAAAGGGCTTTGATCCCAATCCCGCTCTCTCGCTGGTTCCTCAGGAAACCCCATTGACAGCTGTCAATGGGGTTTCTAATGATCAAACTTAAAATAATTAAGTAACAATGTGGAATAGCTAACATATGAGATCCCTCGATTCCATCCCCGACAGCACCAAAGGCATCCCATCGGGGAAATGACCTGTCGGGATCCACTCGGATGACGCGTGGCCGTCATCGAGCGCAGCGGCGGGCAGTACAAGACATTTTTTCTAATAAAACCTTTGAAGCCCGCCGCTTCTTCACCCACCCGTTTGTCATCCCGACCAAGTGAGTGGAAGCGAACGCATGGAGGGATCTCATCGATAACCGATAAGGGCCGGATTCCTGTAGCAAGACCTTCACCTATATATTAGTAAGAAAATGTGTCCACACGATAGGAAGTCTCGCTCCGCTCAAGCTCTGTGAAGGTTATCTGTTCGCGCTAAACAGATACCAATGAGTTGAGGTCAAATCGAAGCAGCTATAAAAATTACTTTCACGGAATGATTTAGATCAATCTGTACAAATCTACACCGAGCTTTAAAATCTGTGATATGTGTAAAGTATTACAAGTTATGTATACCGCATTTTTTAAAGGAAATGACCACATTCCTGACGTATAGAGCATTCATATTTGTACATCAAAGCATAAATAATCGATTTTAAAAAATGAAACAAACAGTAGGCAGTATTTTAAGCATTGGCGGAGCGATAGGTATTCTATATTTCGGATATCAATACCTGGCCGATTCAGAATCTTTTCAAGTATTTGGAGCAGATGTAGCGGTCAGTACGGGAGACATTATCCCCGTTCTGATTTCTGTAATCGTGCTTGTAGTTGGTTTGGTTCTTTATCGATCCAAATAAACACAGAAGTCGTTTCTCGTGAAATGAATCCATAACCAAAAGATCCATGATCCTTTTTTGAGCAATAAAGGGATTAAGGAGATACATGATTAACGTAAGTTCGAGTTAACAGAAACGAACCTCAAATGGGTCATTCTGAGCTTGACTCAGAATCTCCAGCCTTTATTTTCGAACGAAATCCTGAGTCAAGCTCAGGATGACGTTAAAAAAGCCCAAAAAATAAACCAGTGAAAGCTTCACGTCAAACTCACGTTAATTATCAAGCCGCTTAATCAGGAGTAAACAATGGTGAAATCAATTTTAAAGAACACTTTTCTGGTACTTATTGTCGGCCTGTTGGTTTCTGCCTGCAGTATTCAAAAAAGTGCAATAACCGGAGACAAACGTGCATATGGCTATAGCTGGAATCAGGAAAAACAGATTGGCAAAGACGCCGATCAGGAGATTCAACAGTTTTACGGGTTATATAGTAATGATGCACTGCAGAAATATGTCGATAAAATAGGGCAGGAGATGCTGGCCGTAAGCCATATGCAGCGTGCCGATACACCAAATCAGTATAGGGATACGGAATTTTACTTCCGTCTTTTAGACAGCCCGGTCGTCAACGCTTTTGCCCTTCCTGGTGGATATATTTATGTAACCAGGGGCTTGTTATCTCATCTTGATAATGAAGCTCAGCTCGCCGTGGTTTTGGGACATGAGATCGGCCATGTGGCTGCACGCCACGCCTCCCAACGCGCTTTTGAGCAACAAATAGGACAAATCGCTTTGATCGGGGGAGCCATAGCCGGTCAACAATTTCTGGGAATTCCCGGAGGTGATATTCTTGGTATGGGCAGCATGGCGGCACAGATGTTGTTTTTAAGTTACGGCAGAGAAGACGAAAGGGAATCCGATCGTCTTGGGGTAGAATACGCCTCTATGCAGCGTTATAAATCGGCTGAAGGCGCGCAATTTTTCGTATCGCTGGAGCGAATGTCTGCCCAATCCGGGCAAAGTATTCCAAGCTGGCAATCAACACACCCCGATCCCGCTGAAAGGGCAACATCTATCCCCCAACTTGCAGAAGAGTGGAGAGCCAAAGGATATGAACAGACAGTTGTAAATACCGATCAGTACATGGGTATGCTTGATAACATGATCTATGGTGAAAATCCCCGCGAAGGATTTACACGAAACGGTACGTTCTATCACCCGGAAATGAAATTTCAATTCTCCTACCCGGACGGCTGGCAGGTCATCAACCAGCGGTCGCTTGTAGCCGTAGTCAATAGCGATCAGAACGCGGTTTCAATTATGAGGTTGGACAACGAATCGGCAAATGCAGAGGCCTCGGTTAACGAGTTTTTAAATCAAGAGGGTATTACCACAACAGGAAAATCGAGTACAACCAGCAGAGGACTTCGAGCATTCCGGGCAGAAGCCACCGGGAATACCGAAGATGGAACTCAACTCAAATTCTATCTCTATTCTATAGAGTACGATGGAATGATTTATCGGTTTGTGAACTACACCACGCTTGACAACTACGGAACCTACGGCCCTCGCTTTCAACAGATAACCAACGGCTTTAGAGAGCTGACTGATTCAGGCATTTTAAGTATTCAGCCGGTTCGCCTGCAATCCTTTAAAACCACCCGTTCAGGCACATTCCGGTCCTTCCTCCCTAACAATCTCGAAAGCCTTACCATATCCGTTACACACGAAGATCTTGCCATTATGAACCAGGTAGGCCTCGATGAGCGTATCGAAAGCGGTACGTGGATAAAGATCCCGAGATAGAATAAGAGATGGAAAACCGAATATTTACACCACCTCAGTCCTATCCATTCTGGTTGAAAGCAACTCTTATTCTGTTTGGACTCTGCATGTTGGTAGTTGTTTTAAACTTTGGGAAATTTATTCTGATGCCCCTTGCTTTTGCCGCCATCATTTCGATGTTACTGAACCCGGTTGTAGAACAATTTGAGGCATGGAAATTGGGGCGTGTGTTTAGCATCATACTTGTATTACTTTTAATCACAGTGGTCTTTTCAGGTATTTTGACTTTGGTAACCGTGCGGGCAGTCGAGTTTTCTGACAATCTCCCCGAAACTACTGAAAAACTCAAAAGTACACTGGCTGAAGGAGCTGTTGCTGTTGAAAGGTTTTCAGGAATTTCTCAGGAAAAACAAACCGAGTACGCAAAAAATGCTATTGAAAGTTTATTTGAAGCAGGTGGTGAGTTCATAAACTCTTTGGCACAGGCTACAACCGGCACAGTTACCTTTTTGGCGTTTATGCCCATTTTTATTTTTTTCATGCTCTACTACAAAGCGATGTACAAAACCTTTCTTCAGAAAGTATTTGAGAGGAGCCACAAATCTGATATTGATAAGATTTTACTAAGAGTTCAACATGTAACACAGAACTACCTTGTGGGACTATTCACTGTGCTCGGAATCATGGCCGTCTTAAATTCAATAGGACTGTTGATCGTAGGCCTAGATTTTGCTATTCCCTTCGCGATATTTGCATCAATGATGGCTATTATCCCGTTTGTGGGTGCAATAATAGGGGCACTTCCTGCTGTACTTTATTCATTCCTTTTCTACGATACACTTTTGTTGCCGCTACTGGTCACTGCGGTTTTTGCTGTAGTACAACTTCTTGAAAGCAGCTACCTCACTCCAAGAATCGTTGGTTCAAAAGTCTCCATCAATCCATTTATGGCCATTATCGTATTGCTTTTGGGCGCAAAGGTCTGGGGAATCGCAGGTATAATTCTCTCTATACCACTTATTGGAATCATGAGAGTCGGGTTTTCTCAAGTTGCCGAATTAAAACCCTATGGTTACCTCTTAGGAAGTATTGTTGACTATAACGAGTATGAAGAGAGTGATAAACAAGAACATGAAGAAGCAAACTCAGAGAAATAGTAAATAGTTATTTCATAGGATGACATTTAATATTCACAGGGTAATTGTAAATCTTGTAAATGCCGTAAAAAAGAGTGTCACTTTCAGATTTTAATTTGTGAATTCCTAAATCAACCACCTAATCATTAACCTTTGAATAAAGAAAAAACCGATAAATCGCAGAAGGTCCGATGGTTATTCGGAACAATATTCATTCTGGTTTTGCTCTGGTTAATTACATGCATTAGATGTTGATGAGTTGATTGCAAACAGACATTTTAAAGCCCGGAATTTTACCGTTCAAAAGCTTGATTTAGAGATTTCCCGTGACAAAAACCATCCTGATAAACCCAAGAATGAACGTCCTCTTATCAACACCCAATTCTCAAACCTGCCCTTTAGCGTGACCCTTGACAGCCTTTCCCTGAGTGATGGAAATATCAGCTATCGCAAATGAAAGGATGGACAAGGTACGTCAGGAACGGTTTTATTTGATGCTGTTGAGATTATGATAACCTTCAAAACAGGAAAGGAGGGGACTTTCATCGATACTATTAGACATATTAGAAATCAAACCCATGTTTTAACTGTTTTCGGGATCAAATATAAGGCCCCAGCACTTTTGAAATTGCCCAGCCTGAGATCTTGTTGCACAATGATCGGTTATTGACGTCCTCTTCTGTTATTCGCAAATTTGCAAGAGCGGCAATGAAGTACACAACCGTACCCATCAGGAACAGAACGAGTATGCCTGCAACTGCCAGAATAATTCTTTTTAGGCTGATCCTGAAGTCTATCGACATCGTTTAATTAATTTGAAGGAAGAGTATCACAGGTTAAAATAACGGGGTTAGACTTGATACTAATTAAACGGAAAGGGAATTGATTTACACTTTATGAATAAATAATTACATAATTCACATCTCGTTATTAATCATAAGTGGTTTAATTTCGAGGTTATCCAAAATGGAACATGTAAAACATGTAACTGATACCATAACTGTGTAACATTTAAAAGTATCAAGAGCCCTACATTTAAAATGACGATTTAAATCAAATTGGCGAACCGATATTAAGATTCGAAGCCTAAAAAACTTACATGAAATAGGTCAATATGGAGACGTCTAACGGTGTGATGATGCAGTATTTCCACTGGTATACTCCTGCTGATGGAGCTTTGTGGAAACAATTGGCAGAAAATGCAAAAGCACTGGCTGAAGCCGGTATAACTGCTGTTTGGCTGCCGCCGTCCTATAAAGGTGCAGCGGGAGGATATGATGTAGGCTATGGAGTCTATGATCTCTTTGACCTGGGAGAATTCGATCAGAAAGGGTCCGTTCGAACGAAATACGGTACGCGCGAGGAGTACCTGGCAGGCATAAAGGCTGCACAAGAAGCAGGAATACAGGTGTACGCCGATGTTGTGTTTAATCACAGGCTTGGCGCTGATGAAGCTGAAGAGTTTAAAGCCACTCCATACAATCCCGAAAACAGAAAGGAACCCATCAGGAGAATTGCAGGAAATTAAGGCCTGGACACATTTCAATTTCCCGGGGCGAAATAATAAATACTCCGAACTTAAGTGGCACTGGTGGCATTTTAACGCAGCCGATTATAACGCACTCGAAGATGAAACAGATGCGATCTACCTGTTTGAAGGGAAAGTATTTGATGAAAGTGTAGACGCGGAAAAGGGAAATTTTGATTACCTGATGGGTTGTAATCTCGATATCAATAATCCCGATGTGCAAAAAGAGCTGTTCTATTGGGGAGAATGGTTCATGGAAACTACAGGCGTTAATGGTTTCCGTTTTGATGCCGTAAAGCACGTAAGATCCAATTTTTTTCTTGATTGGCTGGCGCATGTTCGCTATCACACCGGTAAAGATCTGTTTGCTGTGGGCGAGTACTGGTCGGGTGAGAGCGATTCATTAGATCACTTTATCAAAAAAACAGAAGGGAGCATGATGCTTTTTGATGTGAAATTGCATTTTAATTTTGCACGTGCCGGCAAAGAAGGTGAAGATTTTGACCTGTCGACAATTTTCAATAATACCCTTGTTGAAGATCATCCAAATCATGCCGTTACTCTTGTCAGCAATCACGATACCCAGCCGCTGCAGTCTCTTGAATCCATAGTTGAATCCTGGTTTAAGCCGTTGGCTTATGCAATGATACTTTTACGAAAAGATGGATATCCCTGTGTTTTTGCGGCCGATTACTACGGCGCTGATTATAAAGATAAAGGCAATGATGGAAATGAACATGAGGTGTCGATGGCTTCGCATCAATGGTTAATTGACCAGTTCTTATTTGTCCGAAGAGAATATGCCCACGATGAGCAGAATGATTATTTTGATCATCCAAACTGTATCGGCTGGACACGAATGGGGAATAAAGGAGAACATGGGGAGCAGCGTGGAATGGCCGTTTTGCTCAGCAATGGAGAAGAAGGTAGAAAGAATATGGAGACAGGCTCCCCTGATACAACCTACGTTGATATTACAAACCATATAGATGGAACGGTAACGACAAACGAGAGTGGATGGGCTGAATTTTGTTGCCCGGCTGGTTCCGTGTCGGTCTGGGTGCCGGAGTGAACACTATAATATTAGTGTAATGTCAAGCCTAAAGTGGTGAGGAGTTACCCCATTTTTTAAGCAAATAATTAGCAATGACGATGAAATTTGTCTCGGTTTTTGAAACGTCCCGAACCGTCGGGACCAAGGAGTTTTTGCGATCAAAAGCCCCGAAGGGGCGTCATCAATAGCATAGGACGGAGTCCTATGTATTGGGAATCATAGGAATTGTGTAGCCCTGAAAGGGCGTAAGCTTTCCTCTGACAATCTCTTGGGCTTACGCCCTTTCAGGGCTGATCGAATGAAATGCGTTATTTTTCATAGGGTTTCACCCCATGCTATTGATGACGCCCCTCGGGGCTTATTATGTAGTCTTCTTTCAAACAAAGAGCATTTCCACTTGTTTAAAAAGTTATCCTTATGAATTTATTGAACTTACAGTTCAAGAAGTAAAAATTTCGGGGTAACTTCTCTAAAGTGGTGTGGGTGAGATCTGACAGCATACCGGCGTCTTTCCAGACATTATTGGCAGAAGTTTAAAACCGTTATTGTTGAACATTTTTGATATAATGGGGCGATTCGCACTCTTGCCAGTATTCTACAATTTTTACTATCGTTTTTTTGGTCTTTTCATAACTGTTCGATTTAACAAAGAACCCCTGTATTGATCTTGAATAAGCATCAATAACATGCTGTTGCTCTGCACTTGTTGTAAAGAAAAGGTAGGGAATAGATTTTCGCCTCAAGTCTTCGTTATTGTGAATTTTTTCCCGCAACTCCATGCCGTTTAATTTTGGCATATTTATATCAGATAACACAAGAAAGGGTTCATCCTCTGTGATTTCCAAGTATTTTAATGCTTCTTCACTGTCATCAAAAAGATTATCGGATTATCGTAATCCAGTTCCTCGAAGATTTCACTTATAACAACTTGGTCTCCAGTGTCATCTTCAATAATGATAATAGATCCCTTTTTATTCATAATTGTATGTTTTCAGATTGGGTTATAATTTTTTCCAATAGATGCAGCACTTTGTAACTATAAATTATTTTACGATTTAGTTTAAGCGTGAAGTACCGTTCTGTAGCGAGCTTTGCAGAACTTATTACAGTACACGTAACGATGCTCCACAGAACCACTTTTTCCAATTAATTTCTTCAGACGGATGAGTGGAAGGGGGTTCTTCATTATATAATTTCATCCATCCATTACGTGCAACCTCATTCATTGCAAAGCCCACGATAACCGTTGCACCCATAATACTTATTTTTTTGTATCATCCATGTTTTTTCCTATTAGATTTAAACTCAGACTATTTTTATTGAATCTGGTATTGTTGTTTTTATGCGTTTACCAATTGAACTTGTTTTGAAGAGTGTCCCTTTAAGGGGGCAATGGGGGATGATCATTACTTGATTTAGGCAAAACATAAAATTTGGGTGAAATCAATACTCATCTGGTGAGGAGTTCTCCGAAATTTGTCTTGTTTGATCTGTAAGTTGAATAATGGGATACATAAGGAGTAATGATCATGACAGTGGCCGCTAGGTTTTTAGAAGGTCCTTACCTTCTTCCGGTGATCGGGATTGGCGAGCCTGCTCCCGAATTTCTTCATCATTGCTTTCCAATTTTCCCTCTCCAACTGTCGACACTTTGGAGTCTTTGGATGGTTGCGTTTCAGGCTCTTTTTTAACTACTCTTTCTGCAGGTATTTCAGATTCCCGGCTTATCTGTACAGGTACACCGTTTGGAAAGACCATCTCTCTCGCTTCATCAGGCATAGAGATTCCTTTTTCCTGATACGCTGTTTTTATCAGCCGTAGCAACGATGACTTCACTTTAAGCAGGTTATGTTTTTGGGCATTTACCCAAAAATAAAACTGTATGTTAACGGTCGAAGTGGCCAGTTTATCTAACAGAATCCAGGCCTCCGGTTCTTTTAGAACCGCGGGATGCTCCTCTAATATTTTTGCGCCTATTTCCTGGGCTGCGGTGATACTATCGTCATACCCGATACCAATAGTAAATGTTGTTCGCTGGTTGGGATTGCTTGTAAAATTGAGAATACTGCTTTTGTAGACCGTCGAATTCGGAATTTGTATGTGGTTGCCATCCAGCGTCATAAGCAATGTCGCGCGAACTGTAAGGCGCTGAACAAAACCGGTAGTGCCGTTAATCTCCACAAGATCACCGGCGTGAAAAGGATTTTGTACACTCAGAAAAATACTGGCCAGGAAATTTTCGGTGATATCCCGAAATGCAATCCCTAAGACAATACCCAGCAGGCCAGTACCCCCAAGAACCGTAAGTGCTACACTGGTTAAATCAGCAATATGAAAAACTATATACAGTCCTATAAGAAATACCAATACAGCCACGCCTCTTGCGGCAATATCCTGCAACAGAATATTCATCTCCCGTTTCTTTAAATATCCGCGGGTGGCTTTGGCTACAAGTAATGAGAGGCCCCAGAATATAACGACAACGAACAGTCCAAAAACCCAAAAGGGAATCGCTCGCATAATGCTTCGCCACAGTTCCTGCATACCGGTAAACGCGGGTTCGTAATTCCAAATATCAGGTTCCGTTATCTGTATTTGATTGACAACCGCAGTAACATCCTGTGTATTACTGGCGAGTTCTCCGGCCCATCGCTTGAAATCATCGGTCTCTGTTGAACCCCGGAGAAACACAACCCCATCGTTCACCTCCACTTCTGTGTCCACAAACCAGCCTGTTGCAGCTAATATTCCACTCAGGCGCTCCCGGATCTCGAAATCTGATGCCTCGGGACGAACATCTACCTGTTCCGGTACGGATGTTTCAAAAGTACTTTCCGGCGGTAAGGTCTGGTCGTCACCTTGTGCCGATACCAAAGCCGGTAAAGCGATGGCGACCAGCAAGAAAAAAACACCATATAAGTGAAGTTTTTTATAATACATACCCTCTGTTCAATGATAATTACAATAGCTCACGACTAATGTCCTGTGTTCCGGTAGATTTTATTCAGAATATCAGTTTTTGGCAATCACCCACACCGCATGGATAATGCCCGGGATAAAGCCAAGGATCGTTAGTAAAATATTTAACCAAAAAGCCCCGGTTATTCCAACTTCCAAAAAGACTCCGAGAGGTGGCAGAATGATTGCAAAAATGATTTTTATAATATCCATAGAAGAAGCTCTTGACTTATTTATTAATGTTGAGTTGTATCGATAGAAAGATTCATAAATAGAAAGCGTGAACCTTGAATCTACCATTTAGAATTTCAATATATTGCAGAATCCGCCAATTAAAAAGCTGCCGGTCAAAATCCGTAAAGGATGTAACATTTTCAGAATAAGTGTAAGAACCCGGGCCGCCAATTCCGGGGGATAAATATCTCACCGAATGTAGATATGCGGCTTTTATGATAAGGCGATTCAACCGGCATGAGTGTTTGTAATCTAAATGAATGAACCAAAAAAAATTGGCTATGTTGATCCGTCGGTAGCCAAACAGGTTTATGTGGGTATGAAAACCCAGGTTTAACTTGTTTTTATGTTATAAAAATAGGCAATGTTTTGTCTGGATTGCGCCCCTTTCCCCCGGGGATCACTTCGTGGCAGGGCTTTCATTTATGGCAGAGCGCACTGCACTATGTTATTTAGTGGCTATTCCAATCTGGTTTTATATATGTTGTTAAACAACGGAAAGGACGTTGGATAATCTTAAAATCAGTATTGCAGCAATGCAGGGATAGGGGGCATCTAAAAAAGTTCACAGAGAAAGTGGGGAGAACAGTAAAACTGCTATGAATAAAGGGCTTATTTTAAATACTTTCATTTTTGTTGCAACGTTTAGATTCTAGTTGCAATCTAATTAACACTTGTTCTGATGAGTAAAACGAAAGATAAAACCGTTTGGTTTGGCATGAAGCTGACACCTGAACAGAAAGAAAAAATCCGAATGTTAGCACGGCGGCAAGGGGTTACCCAAAAACAGGCCGTTATGGATTTGATTGAAGAAAAAACAAGAGAAAACACCGGGCCCGCCCCAAAAAACTCATTTTTACATGGTATTGAACACTTGTCAGGTTCTGTTAACGGACCGGGTGATCTTTCTATAAATCCAGCTCACATGAAAGATTTTGGGCGGTGAAAGTACTAATTGATACTGGCCCAATTGTAGCATTTTTGAACCAAAATGATCACTTTCATTCTTAGGAGGCTTTGCAAAACCGTGTACGTCATCCTAAACTTGATTCAGGATCCCCGGAAGCCGACAACGGCATGAAACTAAATCTTAAGCACAAAATTTGACCTATCTAATTCAGAATTCAGGTTCATACGAACAGCAGTAAGAGATTTTTTCAATACTTTTTTGAGTTCACTATAAGCAGCCGGTTTGGTGATATAGATATTGGCTCCATGCAGAAACGTCTCTTCAATATCCTTTTCAGAGATTGAAGTAGAATAGATTGCAATGGAAATATCGCTATACCTGTCATCATTTCTGATCTCCTTCAGACATTCTAATCCGTTCATAGTCGGCATATTGAGATCCAGGAAGATAATGTGGGGAAGTGGTTTATTTTCGGTTGCGAGAAAATCCATCAGCTGTTTGCCATCATTCACCATCCGGACGATGATATCCTTATCCATCTCATCCAGGATCTCTTTAAAAATAAGCCTGTCGTCCTCATCATCATCGGTTAGAAGGACACGAAGTGGAGCTTTTGGAGTTTTCATTTTTCGGTCGATGTTTGAGCCTCTGCAGGAATATAAATATCAAATGTAGTTCCTTTATTCAAGGCACTATCAACAAATATTTCTCCATTATGATGATTTACAATTTTCTTCACCGTTGCCAGCCCGATTCCCGTACCCGGATATTCATCTTTTGAATGGAGTTTTTGAAATACCTCGAATATTTTTCCTTTGAATTTTTTATCCAAACCGATACCGTTATCAGACACGGAAACATGGCAGTAGTTTTGATCGGGGGAAAGTCCTTTTGACTTCAGTTCACTCCCTTTTACAATACTGCTTTTGATCCTTATATGAGGACTTTCTCCGGGTTTTGAAAACTTAAGCGCATTGCTGATAAGATTGTGCATCAGTTGCCGGAACTGAAAAACGATAACATCTGCCTCACACATTTCCTGCAGCTCAATATTGGCATTTTTTTCTTTAATAACGTCATTGAAGTTTGCTAAAACCTCTTCAATAATAGTACCCAGATCTATGGTCTCAAACGTTCTCTCTGTCGTGTTGAGGCGTGAGAACTCAAGCAGATCATTAATAAGCTTCTGCATCCGTTTTGCGGCGCTCCGCATAATATTGAAATAGGTTTTACCCTTATCGGAAAGGTTCTGATTCTCTTTTTCGAGTACCATACCTGCAAAGGTTTGAATTTTTCGGAGCGGCTCCTGCAGATCGTGACTGGAAATATAGGTAAATGCTTCCAGCTCTTTATTTGTTTCCACCAATTCCTTGTTCATTTCCCGGAGCTCTTCAATAGCATTTCTTAACTCAACAGTCCGTTCTTCTATTTTCTTTTCCAGTTCTTTGGTATACTGCTCCTGGATTTCACGCCTTTTTTCTCTCTCTTTTACCTGTTCGGTAATATCTTCAAGCGACAGCAGAATTAAATTATCTGATTCATCATCTTTGATAATCTCCCGTGCATTTAGCAACAAATGCATCTCGCCTAAATCGGGAAAAGTATGAATAACCTCATAATCCACAACAACCTGTTTTTCGGTCATAACTTCTTCAAGTAGCTTTCTCAATTCAGGGAAATCCCACTTCTTGTTGTTCAGGTTATAAATCAGGCTCCCAATCGTTTCCTCTTCAGTTACTTTAAACTTTTTGTAAAAGGCTTTGTTTGCCGTTCTTATCCGCAGGTGTTTATCCAGAACCAGCAGCGGCCCGCGAATGTTTGCAACTATAGATTCAGAATAATTTCTTTCAGATTCTAACTGTTCATTTAAACTGTTCATTTCCTGGTTCAGGACAATCAGCTCTTCATTCGTGGATTGAAGCTCCTCCTTACTGGTCTCTAACTCTTCATTCAGGCTCTGCAGCTCTTCACTGCTGCTCATCAACTCTTCGTTGGCGCTCTGGAGCTCTTCAATGGCAACTTCCTGATCTTCCGTGATGTTGCGCATGTCCTCCCTTGTGTCAACAAGTTCTTGCTCTAATTGCTGAATGCGATCATCTTTGTCGGTATCCGGTTCTTCGACTGTTTGTGCGTCTTCCGTTTCAGACTCTTGTCTGTTTTTTTCTGAAGAGGTATCGTGAAACAGGATTAAAAAGTGAGGATCTATGGTATTGGGAAGCGGAATAGCTTCGATGGAAACCGTATGGATTTCATCATTCAGCTTGATCGGGATGTTCTCTTTTTTTACTTCTTTATTCCCTTGTTTTGCTTTATGCAGAACATTTCGCAGTTCAAAAGCCAGGCCCGGCACTGCCAGTGCTATCAAATTATGGCTCGGTTTCCCTGACGTTTGCTCTAAATATGGACCGGTTTTTCCCCGATACTGTACAATATCCATCGCTTTATTTACCACTACACCGGCAGGGGTATGATTTTTGAGCAAATACTCGTCTGCCGTTTTTTGAAAGTCGGGACTCTTCTTTTCCCGTGTGTTGTATTTCTCTCTCTCATTATAATCAAGTTCCGATCTCCGGTTAACCACCTGCACGAACTTACTGGATGCTTCTTTACGTGAATATATTTTGTCACTTTTGGCAGCTTCAGAAAAAAGGTCGGGAACCCCGCTGGTTGTTTCCGATTTACCGAGCAATAATTTCCCGTTTTGGTTTAGTACATAATGAAATGTGGTCAGTGCTTTTTTCTGCAGATAGGGTTCAAAATAGATCAGTACATTACGACAGCTTACCAGGTCTATTTTACCAAATGGAGGGTCTTTTAAGAAATTATGAACGGCAAAAACGCACATATCCCTAATCTGCCGGTTTACCTGAAAATTTCCATTTGATTTTGGTAAAGTACTTTTTAATCCGTTGCTCAGACACCCCTGCCAATTCCGTTGTAGAATACGTACCCAAACGAGCCCGGTCGATTGCGGATTCGCTTAGATCAGATGCAAAGATCTGTACTTTTTTTCCGGGGTTTCCCACTGTTCGGGATTCTAAAAGTTCTCTAAACAGAATGGCCAGAGTATACGCCTCTTCGCCTGTGCTGCAACCTGCCACCCATACCCGTACGGTTTTATCATCGGGAATGTTATCGACAAGATCCGGTAAAAATTGGTTGGATAGATGTTCAAATATTTTTGGGTCACGAAAGAATGAGGTAACCGGAATCAAAAAATCGCTATAAAGGGTATCTTGTTCCTCTCTGTTCTCTCTTAAATAGTCAAGATAGGCGGACACCTTTTTAATTTTGTTGATTGCCATCCTTCGAAGTATTCTTCTGCGGATTGTGGTCTGTTTGTAATAGGTAAAGTCAGTGCCTTTCCGAACCCGCAACAGGGTGATAATTTGCATATAGTCACTCTCATCATCATCATCGTCCGAAGAGGTCTCTAAAGCATCATCCGTTTTAATGAAGTGCTTTATCTCAAGTAATTTTTTGGGAATCTCCTCCGGTTGTAGCACAAAATCAACGACCCCTGCATGTATTGCGCTGCCGGGCATTCCATTATATTCTGCCGACTCCACACTCTGTGCAAATGTTATGCCCCCTGCATCTTTTATGGTTTTTAACCCTTTGGTGCCATCCGATGCCGTGCCAGACAGTACCACTCCAATGGCACGTGATTCATAAACTTCAGCCAGCGCTGTAAATAACAGGTCGACGGGAAGAACACGTTCTGATTTTTTCTTTTCGGGCCGATCTGTGAGCTGCAATTTACCATCCTCTGCCCTCATCAATTTATTACTGGGCATCACATAGACGTGGTTGGGCTCAATTTTACATTCACCCGACATCTCTGCTACCGGCATTTTTGTCTCTTTTCGAAGAATTTCGGGCAGCAGGCTCTCGTGGTCAGGATCTAAATGCTGTACAAAAATAAAAGCCATGCCGGGCTCTTCTCCGGTGGCTCTGAGTAATGTTTTGAAAGGAGTTAACCCCCCCGCTGAGGCACCAATAGCAACAACAGGAAATAAGTTTTCAGATTTTTTACTTTTTCCCTTTTTAGTTGTCTGATTTTCTGACTTTTCGGCCATTTTATTTAATCGTAAGTGATTTAATTCCGATGCTGTCCATAAAGGGCGCTCAGTAAAAATGTATGTTCCAGATCCGTCATACCGGACACCGATCCACTCATCTGTTCCCAGCGGAGCCATATCTCCTGGCCCTTACCAAAGAGAGGAGGTCACGAATCTCCCGAAAGAGATCCCTTTAGTAGGGAAAGTGCGAAATGACGCCCTATTTGGACGGTCTAAAAAAATAAAGTCTCTTTCAAAATGGGTGCTCCTTAAAAAAACATACAAAAAAAGATGTCCGTTTTTAGTTGATACCTCGATGGCATTGTCGAGTAGTTCATTCAGTAGTTAGGATAAAGCTTTCTTTTCCGGGAAGATCCAGCTCATTATCTGCTATCAATTTAAGTGATTTGTATAAAAGCTCTTTAAGTTTACGAAAATCGGTCGGTTTTTTAATGTAATAGTGTGCTGCATCTTTAAAAACCTGCTTTATCATTTCTTCATTAGTAGCAGTGGAAAAAATAATTACGGGTAAATCCTGCAGTTTAGTGTTCCTCTTTATCTCGCCCAATGTTGCAAATCCGTTTTTAC
Organism: Balneolaceae bacterium; assembly: GCA_034521495.1. Taxonomy (NCBI): domain Bacteria; kingdom Pseudomonadati; phylum Balneolota; class Balneolia; order Balneolales; family Balneolaceae; species Balneolaceae bacterium. Next base: position 57,797 of record JAXHMK010000013.1, on the reverse strand, counting down.
GGGGCATATTCAGGTCAAGAAAAAGAGCGTCAGGCAGCTTATTATTATTGCGAGTGAGCCACTCCATCAGTTCATCACCATTGTTAAATGTTTTAATTTGAACAGAAACCGGTAATTCTTCAATGGCTTCTTCAAAAAGGAGGCGGTCGTCAAAATCATCCTCAGCAAGGATTATGCTTAATTTGTTATCGATTGGCAAATACTCTTTTTTTGTTTTCATAATTAAAACCTACTTAAAATTACAAGTGTTTACAACGATGTTGTTTTTTCTGAGTATGGTTTGAACAACTATTATTCTAACCGGTATATAGAAGGCTTTGCAAAACTCTGACCGTCATCCTGAACTTGATTCAGGATCTCCAGATACTGGCTATTAAGACGAATGGAGAATCTGAATCGAGTTCAGATTGACCAATAATCACGGTTTTGCAAAGCCTTCATATAATGACTATCCATATTTCAGAAATGTTCATGATGCCATAAAAGAAGCTTCATAAAGAAGAGCAACCCTGCTCAATGCGATCCTGCCTTTTTTATTAAAACTGAGTAAATAACAGTTTATTCTATATGTATGCTCTCACTTGGCCTTGAGGCTGAATAACTATGTTTTATCTAAAATCACAGTTGTTTCAGCTCATTCTCCTCCTATGTATGGATGATTCCAGTAAAAGTTACGATGGAATTTCGTGATGAAGTAGTCCAATCAATAAGGTGCACAAATTCTGCCCCATTGTTGTTACAGTTCACCGTTTAATAGTTGCACCATTCACAGATTTGGCTGGATAAATCACTGTCTTATTCTTGTAAGAGGGCTTTGAAATACCGGATATATTTCGACTTCCCCGACGATTCGGGACAGGCTGCTCTCTTCGTCTCAATAGGGCGTCAGTTTGAATACTATGAGGAGGTACGATCCCGACTACTAAAAACAAATGGTTGGTTCTGCAAAGTCCTCTAAAACTTAACACCAAAATGTAGGCCCGGCTCAAACAGAAAGTAATTAGGCCACTTGTTTTCAACTTCCCGAAAAGATTCAGGCACGTTCGTATTAATTGGCCAATGAGTGAAAGCAATGGAGGGCTCAATAAAGAATCGGTTTTTAATTTTAAAGTGATAACCGAACCGTTGCGTTAAGAATAACTGGAACCCATTCTGAATTTTTTCATTTTCACTGTTTACGTAGATCTGTAACATCGGTGTAGCATGGGTACCTGAATAAAATCCCTTCAAAATGAAACGCTGATAGGCAATTCCAAGTCCGAATTCTCTGATATGTCCGGTATAGGATTCATCCGATGATCCGTAATTCGGGCCAAATGGAATCCCTAAAGGGGCATGATATTTCCAGGTTATGGCTTCAACAGAGATTACATCTTTGGGGGTTAGCCAATAGCCGACGTTTAACTGATAAAAATTTGGGGGATTTGCCTGGTCAGGAATAGCATTCACTAAAACAAATGCCGAACTGCCAATGAAGAATCTGCCGTCCGGAAAATCCTGATCTGAATGCTGGCTATGTGCATCGTTAAGAGAAAGAGCTATAATGAGTGAGAAAATAAAAACTGTTCTTTTCATAAATTTGTGATTAGAAATGATAAAATTGATCTGTCACAAAGTTATGAGTGTCAATGCCTATATCTCCTTAACTTAAGTTAAGAAAGAAGGGTGAGCCAATAAGAAGAAAATTACTCCGATAAATGACATGATTATTCAGAGTTTACTCTTTTGTAATAACCGTTTCCGGATACGGCTCAATGATTCCGGTTTCATTCCCAAATAGCTTGCCAATTGATATTGAGGCACTCTCTGTACTAAATCGGGCCTTATTTTGATCAGATTTACATACCGCTGCTCCGGTGTTGAATTCATAAAATTTGCAAAAGAGGTTTGGCTCTTTATCAATAATTCTTCCGACATGATTCGGCAAAGAGTTTCAAACCGTGGAAATTTTTCAAACGATTCTCTCTCCATATCCGGATTGGAAACGGTGAGAATGGAATCTTCCACACAAGAGATAAAATAGTCTGATTTAATTTTAGTCTTAAGGGAGGCAGGCGTGATGGATTCCAAATCGGTATAAAAGGCCGTTGTTTTCTCCTCGCCATCGATGATGAAATAGATTCTCAAACATCCTTTGATGACAAAATAACTCTCCTTTGAAAACTCTCCTTCTTTTAGTAAAACAGTCCCTTTTTTAAAGCTTCTGAAAATATCCGAATCCATGATCATCTGCTTTTCATCAGCAGTTAGTGTCATGTATTTTGAAATAAATCCAAAAAGTTCTTTTTCCATCTTTACTGTTTTTTATTTGCCTGGTTAATGTAATCAGCTTTTACGTATTCTATTATGAGACATCATATTACGAATAATTCTACGCTTAAAGGCTTTAGGCGAAAGTTTATTTCGCTTTATTCATATTTGTATTTCCAGGATCTGCCTTTACTGATTAGCGTTTGATCTGACGAAAAATTAACAATGAACAAAAGAGATAATCTGGATTGATCGAGTAGGAAGATAGGGATTAGTTCCCTATCTGTCCCCTCATACCACCGTACGTACCGGTCTGGTATACGGCGGTTCACTGCTTTACTACTTCGGTTTCCGTATGGTGCACACAGTAGCTCGACTCTGTCCGGGTACCTTCAGATTCCATCCTATTCTCACCGAATCAGTCCCGACAATTTAATATCGGGATTGGCTGTCTTCATACCTGCTATGTAACCAATACGACTCGTTAGTATGCAATGTTCAGCCCTTCCCACACTTTTGGCGTAGTACTATGACCTCGGCTGACTTCTGACCGAAAACGGGCAGTCAGATCTCCCCGGGTAAGGGCAAAACCTGTTGCTCCATCTATCCGCCACATTTACGCCTGCAAGATCCCGGATAACCATTGGACTTCACCTTGTTTGGCAGGCTTATCCTCCTGCATCGCCTCCGTATATGGTTCCTGTTCGTCGGATCAGAGCGTTGCCTTAGGCTTCCTTCAGATTCCTCCTTACAGAGGACACCCTTGCCTTTAGCTAACACTTCCCGCTATCGGGGCGTGATCGGGATTTGCACCCTATATAGGTTCTGCGCCATGCCGGGCACACATAAAAAAGCCACACAAAATAAATTGTATGGCTTGAAGTATATTAGTTAGTAATCAGATAGTTTATGATGCCGGACAGTAGTCCACTTTTGCCCGGCTACGCTTAAGAAATAACTGCTGTTAAATTTCTGATTGCACCCGATCTACATATTCCGGACTGGCATAGATAGCCACCTCAATGCGGCGGTTCTTCTGTCTCCCCGCATCCGTTTCATTTTCGGAAAGAGGCTCTAATTCTCCCCTGCCTACAACTTGGATTCTGGATGATGCAAGTCCTTGAGATTTCATGTATGTGCTCGCAGATTCTGCACGGCGTTCACTTAACTTCAGGTTGTAATCCTCTTCACCTCTTGAATCTGTGTGGCCAACAATCATAAGAGTCGTCTCTTTATCACGATTTAAGATCCTGGTCAGTTTTTGAAGATTATCGTATCCTTCCTGGCGCAAAGTTGCTGAGTCGAAGTCAAATAGTATACCGCTATCGAAGCTGACAGCAATTCCTTCTTCAACACGCTGGACAGTAACTCCATCCACCTCTTCTTCCAGTTCTTTGGCTTTTTTGTCCATATTTTGCCCGATAATTGCACCTGCAGTGCCGCCAACAACGGCTCCGCCAATGGCACCGGCTGCTGTATTACCAAGAGTTTTACCAATAACAGCGCCAACAGCCGCCCCTCCTCCTGTTCCTATTACTGCGCCTTTCGTCGTATTACTCATGCTCTTACAACCTGACACTAACAGGCCTGCAGCTAATAACATCGATACGATGAGTGATGATTTTATAATATTCATTATTTTTGATTTTAAAATTTATTTAGTGAAAAAAAGACAGGTATTGAACCGGCTATTTGATGCCAGTTCATCGCCTGTCGGAACGTGTATGATTTGTTATTTATGATCGCTCTAATTATGATTAAACAGGTAAAAAACACCTATCTGGAATCCCCTGTTGGTTGACTCTACATTTGAACTTTCAGAGATATCATTTAATCCGAGATTATATCTTAAATCGATACCAAAATCAGTAGGTGGATGGACATACCCCACACCAAAACTTAATCCTGCGTCAACAGATTTAAAATCATCTTTAATATCGTTAGAAGAGTTATTGTGTTCTGCTTTAGCGTTAACCAGCAAGCCTAACTGCGGGCCGGCCTGGAATCTAAATCCATTATCAAACATGTATTGTATGATAACCGGAACATTAATATAGTCCAGCTTTAATTCGTTATTGCCACTCTTTGCACCCTGCATGGAATAGACAATTTCCGGCTGTAGAGCAAACTGGCTGTTCAGGTGAATATGCCCCAGCAAGCCTGCATGAATCCCGATTCTTGAGTCAAAATCAGAGTTATTGTCACTATTAATCGTGTATGAATTCAGCCCTATTTTCGTACCGATATTTATGTTTTGTGCACTTACTGTGCTCACAGCCATAAACAGCATGGTAATGATTGTAATCAAATAAAATTTCATGGTTTTGTTTTTTTAAATGTTCTTGTCAGGGTAATTTCATCCCTTTGGAATCCTTCCAAGTACAAGCAAAATGCATGAATTTTAACTTGGGATTGTTACGGAATAGAAGAAAGATGTTATATAGATCACATATTCAAACAGCCATGTGATTTGATGGCGGGGGTACCATCTTCCTTCAATTTTGTATAAGCGGCTTACATCCCCAACCGGAATGATCAGAGGCGGGTGATCTTCTTCCAAATCTCGCGGGTTTATACCATCTGTTTAATCCCTTTCTGAATAGTTCGTCATCAAAGAATTCAATCTGTTTGCAATCAACATTATCAGAAAAATGCTGCATGCTGCCTAACGCCTCATATTTTGTGGAAAAGTTTTGAAGTGCGTTTTTGTATTCCTGTATTATTTCAAGGTCATACACGGTAAGTGTAATCGTTGTTTGAATTTCTTTTTCGAGACGTTGATAGGTACGTTCGGCCATGGAATCAGCTACCTGAATGGAAGAGATCCCTGGCTTGCTCTCCATCATACCCAAACTTTCCGAATCGATATGAGACAGATGCAGATTTTGCGGGGAAGCCAGCAGAAGGTCGGAAACCGGCATCAGATGTTCTGCCATCACAGGAGTTCCGTTATTACAGGTTGAGAGCACAACAAGATCAAATCGATCTTCATCTGAGACCAAAAACTTCTGAATGCCTTCTGAAAAAGACCTGGTATTTACCACAATATCCGGCAATCGTTCGGTGGTAATTTTTTCCATCGTCATCAGGTATTTCGTGGCCGAAATAGAGAAAGTAGTTTCGCTGATCTTGATCTTCATTCCGGGAATGAATTCGATATTGGTTATAGATTTGGGCTTCTGTGGTGAGGAATTCTTCATTCTTATCGGAATGACGATACTTTACCTGGCTGGTTAATTCCCCGTTTGTATAGTGATAAAACCGGCTCTTTTTTCGCGGAAACAGGCCCAGGAATTTTTTCTCCGGACGCTGGTAAAAAACAAAAACCTCCCCCGATTTCGCTTCTTCAGCTACACTGAGCGCAGTATCAAGAACCTTGCTGTTCCCCCGGACCGGATTCCCGTCAGCATCATGATAGAGATAATCGGCATCGGCATGGATGTAGTAGATCACCGAATAGTCCACGTTCACAGTTTCATCCATTTGAGCCTCTCTGAATAGTTCAGAAACAGAGCCGCACCCAGATAAAAAAAATCCCATAATCAGGGCCGGCCAGATCAGGGTTTTATATGCTGAAGATGAATTGAACATAAACTTGTTTTAAGAATGATCGAGATCTTGATCTAATAACAATTGGAAAGAAGGCTTTGCAAAACTCTGACCGTCATCCTGAACTTGATTCAGGCTCTCCTGATACTGGCTATAAAGACGAATGGAGAATCTGAATCGAGTTCAGATTGACCGATAATCACGGTTTTGCAAAGCCCTCGGAAAGTAAAAAGTCTCCCTCTCAAGTACATAACTAAGAAGGGAGACTTTATTACTAATTTTATAATTTGGCCAGGGCATGGCCGTGGCAGAACTCACATTTTTATAGCAACAGAAGTATGATAAGGATCAAAAGAACGGTTGTAACACCAATGGTTACTGTACGGTCGGCCTGCTCCATAAAATCCTGGGAAAAGTTGGAGAAATCTTCAAGATCTTCATCCTGAACTTCGTCAAACCCGTCTAAACCGTTTAATTCATTCTGTTTTTCTTCTATCCCAAGTTTATAGGATTGAAGCTGTGCAGTTTCCTCCTCAGATAGGTTAGCCAGCGATTCGATGCGATCTATGGCATCGATCATTTTGGTAAACGATTCATTTAGAATTAATCGCTTTTCATCGGCACTCTCTGCCTGCTGAACCTCCTGAACGGTTTCGTTGAAATGTTTCTTAAACGTTTCCGTAATGTTTGTTGATTGTGCAACAGCCATCGACTGAACGGCAAACAGTAAAAAAATGGAAGTAATTAAAAGGCGTATTGTTTTCATCTTATAGGGAGTTATAAATTAAGGTTATATTCTTCGCAGTTGCTTATTCGATCAGTCAGATTTATAACCGGAATAATCACTGTGTTAAGTCAATGTCTGCATATATAAGCAAAGAGACGTTACACATTTTCATATTAGTGTTGTAGAACTAACAGTTTCTTAAAGGCTTATTTTGAATCTATAAATGGTTTCATTCCCGAGGCTGTCCAAAAAGGATGTCGCCAGACGGGGATTTAATGTACGCCGGAGAGCTTCTCCGGCCCTCTAAACCTATATTCCATTTCCGAATGATATGCTTGTTGTTCAACGTTTATTCCGCCAAACACCAGATCGCGATCGAACTAACATTTTGAAGTAACGGACAAGCTGTCCGTTGTACTTTCCCCAAACTGGCACAAGTGACGCTTTGCTTAACACTTGCGCCAGAGGGGAGATTTAATGTACGCCGGAGAGCTTCTCCGGCCCTCTAAACCTATCTTCCATTTCCGAATAATATGCTTGTTGTTCAACGTTTATTCCGCCAAACACCAGATCGCGATCGAACTAACATTTTGAAGTAACGGACAAGCTGTCCGTTGTACTTTGCCACGAAACTGGCACAAGTGACGCTTTGCTTAACACTTGCGCCAGACGGGGATTTAATGTACGCCGGAGAGCTTCTCCAGCCCTCTAAACCTATATTCCATTTCCGAATGATATGCTTGTTGTTCAACATTTATTCCGCCAAACACCAGATCGCGATCGAACTAACATTTTGAAGTAACGGACAAGCTGTCCGTTGTACTTTCCACAAACTGGCACAAGTGACGCTTTGCTTAACACTTGCGCCAGACGGGGATTTAATGTACGCCGGAGAGCTTCTCCGGCCCTCTAAACCTAAATTCCATTTCCGAATGATATGCTTGTTGTTCAACATTTATTCCGCCAAACACCAGATCGCGATCGAACTAACATTTTGAAGTAACGGACAAGCTGTCCGTTGTACTTTCCCCAAACTGGCACAAGTGACGCTTTGCTTAACACTTGCGCCAGACGGGGATTTAATGTACGCCGGAGAGCTTCTCCGGCCCTCTAAACCTATATTCCATTTCCGAATGATATGCTTGTTGTTCAACGTTTATTCCGCCAAACACCAGATCGCGATCGAACTAACATTTTGAAGTAACGGACAAGCTGTCCGTTGTACTTTCCCCAAAAAAAGGGTCGCCATCTTTCGATGACAACCCTTAAAATCTTCCGACAGAATTATACTTTATTGAATCGTTAGTTCTACGCGTCGGTTCAGTTGTCGTGCAGCATCACTTTCATTCGGTACAAGAGGATCGGATTCACCAAATCCAGCTGTAGTAATTCGATTTGAAGAAATTCCTGATTTAACCAGGTATTCCTTCACAGCAGCAGCTCGTCGTTCTGACAACCCTTGGTTATATTCATTCGTGCCAATATCACAGGTGTGACCAGCGACATTCAATGTTTTATCAGGATTACTGTTCAATGCACGAGCAACTTTGGCAAGAGTTGGCTTCGCACTTTCCCGGATTACTGAAGAGTCGAATGCAAAAAGAACATCACTGCCAATTGTCAGATCTACGCGATCCATATCCCGAATCATCTGATCGAGGTTATTCAGCCGCTCTTCAAACCTATCCATTCGTTCTTCAAGCATTTCAAGATAATTTTGATGTTCGTCGAGCCAGGATCTGTTATCCGCTACGCGGCCATCAAGATCATTAAGTCTTCGGTTGATACCGTCAAGTGCACTCGGGTCGAGCCCGGGCGTGTATGTATGCCAATCTGCATCTTTATCACTGCTTCCAAATTTTATCTGAATTCCGGCTGTAAGGGAGCTCCAGCTATCCGGCGTACGCCGGTGTAAATCGATATCAAGTTCGGGGCGTGTTCTGTAGCCGTCAATCAAATCACTATTCGAAATGGAATAGTCGTACTGGGCAAAAAGGTCAATCCTTCTTGTAAGATTCAATCGAAGCCCGCTCCCAAAGGTAGCAAAAAATGCCGGTTCAGAATGATCTTCACCGATATATTCCGGCCAGTTACTGGGTGTACTATTGTTTAGCTCCGTGGTAACGTCATTAAATATCAGGCCTAAACCAACACTCGTATAGATATTTACTGTTTCCGATTGAGAACCCAGTAATCTCAGCATGTTAATTTGTGATGTAACAGATGTGGTGAAGTAACTGTTTTCAAAATGCCGGTCAAAGTAATTGTTCTCGTTCTGGTAACCATCTTCATCACTTGACGTAAATGTCCCAAAAAGAAAATTTGTCTGAACAGCAAATGTGGGATTGGCTGCATATCGCAAATTGAATCCAAATGCAGGATCATATTCTGTCCCGATATTCATATGTCCCAGGGTTACTCCCCCTAACAGGCCAATACTTAGCCTGTTCGGTTCTTGATTTTCCTGTGCTGTTAACACCGGAACAACAGTAACTGATGCAAATAGTGCAAGAATTACTAAAATGTATAATTTCTTCATAATGAATTTTAATTAAGTTTGATTTAAAAAAGTACGTGTTTAGCGACCTGGCAGAGTGCGAACGGCAGAGAGCTCCTGCAAGAGTCGCGGATAGTTGTTTCAAAGGACATTTTCTTTGTTCAACAACTCTGGCAGGAGCCGAAAAAGAACGGCACTCTGCCAGGTTGTTAAGTCATCTGCCGGCTGAGCCGTTAGTCAGCCTGATTGTGTTAAGGCTTGCTCGAATTTAAATCAGCAGCCACCTTTTTGGCCTGATCTTTCCCTTTTTTTGCGAGACGTGCAGTTTCGTTTTCTACGCTTTCAAATGAATGGGAAATCGTATCAAGAAAACCATCAAAACTGTCAGACAGGTGATCCGCGTATTTATGACTTTTTTTAGAAATTTTATGTCTTGTATTTGATCCCCTATTGGGAGCAAATAGTATTCCCAATGCAACTCCAATAACCGTTGCACCTAATGTGGTAGTTATAATCTTTAATGCTTTCATATATTTATTTTTTTGAGTTTAAAAAATTCGTTTTCCCTGTATTATGCGCAGTATAATTACAATTACAGCAATAACCAGCAGGATATGGATAAGGCCACCGGTGCTGTAGCCCACAAAACCGATCAGCCAGGCTATGACTAAGATGACTGCTACGAGGTATAATAGATTTCCCATAATATTTGAGTTTTTAAATGTTGTTTATTTTAAAGAATTAGTATTGCTTGCATCAAAGAAGTTGTCTAAAGAATTTGCAAGGCCATCCATCGAGTCGCTGAATTCATCTTTGAAAGTCGTCCACTCACCTCTTCCGGATTCGGTGAAATTGTCGATTGTTCGTTTCATCTCCCGGTTGGCTTCATCAAGAACTTCAAGATTGACTTCATAATTTTCTCTTAAGCTTTCATCACTGGTTTTAATTTTGTCTTTAATAGCTGCAATCTTTCGAAAATTAGCTTTAATCTCATTCGCGGTTTTGAATCTGAACATTCGGACTTCAGCCAACACTTTGCTTTCGCTCATATCCACATTCCGGTCTGACTTTGCTATCGGGTTTTCCGCTCTTTCCATTTTTTGTGAGGAATTCTCACAAGCCATAAAAACTGATAATGATACAATTATTAAACTTGTAAATAGCAGGTTTGATTTTTTCATACTGTTGATATCTATTTTAATGTGAATTTGGGATAAGAATTTATTGGTGTGTCCCCCTTTGAAGGGGGCGCAGGGGGATGATTTTACGTGATTCGAATTTGATTTACTGATGTACATTCAAATAAGGTTGGGTCATCCCCCTCAATCAACTTCGTTGATTCTTTCCCCCTTCAAAGGGGGATTTTAAAAGCTTTTTCATTATCTCGAACTCACGTTATCTTTTAAAAAAATTGGTTTACCGAGCGGCCATATTAGCAGTAAAGCCGCCGGTTTCGCTATAAATTGTTATGTTTTACTCTCTTCTGATTTCTTGTCTTTAAATAAAAACAGAACCAAGCCGATGATCATTGCGGTAATCATTGTTCTTTACCGCCAACCAGGAAAACAACACTACCTGCAAGCATTACGGCAACTCCTGCCTGGGGCGACCAGCCTGCGCTTTGAGTTCTGTCAGCGGTAACTTTTAGCTCCCCAATCTCCACGATGGTTTCTTTGGTTACATAATTGTAACCGCTGATGATTGTAATAATCAGCCCAACGACAAGAATAATGATCCCGGCTTTTCGCATATCAAACCCATTCATTTCCCGCAGCTTGCGGGTCAGTTGTGAATTGAATTTCACAACTGCAATCTACTTATATGAAACCGTTTAACCGTTATAGAAGATGGGCTGAATGGTTATACATTTCACAGGTCTTTGGTTTTTTTGTCCAGTTTTAGGTTCACTTCATGAAGCTGAAATTGGATCATGGGATTTATTTACCCAAAAAACATGTGATATTTGTAATATTATCCGTAGTTATTATAACAAGTAGCTGGTTTCCATCTCATATTTTTAAGTATCAAGAATAACAAAACGAACTTAAAATGGAGACTAACAAAAATGATCGATCCATTAAATCCGATCAAACAAAACAGTTACATAAGATTTCCTGGTGGGTTGACGAGAATCAAGACCTTGAAAATAATTACGTACAGCTTTCCTCAAAATTAGATCTTCTGAAAAAACGCGTACAAAATCTAAAACATGATCTAAGGAACCCACTTAGTGGTATTTCGGGAATGATTGACCTGATAATTATTGAAGGTAAAGATCAGATTGAAGTGCAAACCAGTGATCTACTCTTGATTAAGGAATCCGCTGAATCCTTGCTTGATCTTATAAATGGTGCATTGGTGATTGAGGACAATCAAAATAACCTGAAAGAAGGTGTGAATATCGACAGAAACCTTTCTTCCGTTATCACAGAAGTTAGACGTTTATATCTTCCAATGGCACAAAACAAAGACATTTCACTGTCGCTGAAAAGTCAAATCGATACAGAGATACAACTCCAACCCAATTTCTTCATTAATCTGATACAAATCACTGGAAATTTGGTTGCGAATGCCGTCAAATTTACTCCTTCTAAAGGATCTGTTGATGTGGTTTTTAACCTGAATGTTGATAAAAATTACAATACACTGAACATGACTGTTACTGATACAGGGAAGGGCATATCACCCGATCAGGTATCAGCGTTTAATCAGGGTAAACCCATACGCAAATCGATGGGGACCAATGGTGAACCAGGTTTTGGCATCGGCCTTCAGCATATTATCCATATGGTTTCCGAATATAGCGGACGGATTTTTTTGGAAAGTGAAATAGACTCAGGGACAACATTTTCAATCTCATTTCCAATTCCCTATAAAAATTCAGATCGAAAGAACGGGGCCCATTCTATTGTTAAAAATGGTTCAATGTTAGTTAATGGATCCCAAATCTAAAGTGACCTAACATTTTCTTTGTTTTCGTTTTCTCGATTCTGCTGTTTTCCACTGTGCTGTAGTGAACCAGGTGGGACTCGATGAATGGTTCACTTCTGTCCATAGTTGAAGTTCCCGAGTCAGTAAACAAAAGAACCTTTCCACTTTGTCTCGAAATATCCAAACTATAGGCTATCACCTGATCAGCTTACCTCTAATGAACTACCTCGGTGCAGAGCCCGCGAGGTATCAACTTATAATCCAAATTTTTTAACAATCTATGCACTTATTGTGAAGTGTCCCCCTTTGAAGCTATCGTGTGGACACAAGTTTGGTATAGAAAAAGGAGATCCTTCCTCATCCCGTCACAAAAACGCTGACGGAATTCGTCAGGATGACATTAATGCAAGCAGACACAGAAAGGCAGGCGGAGGAAAACCGCCAGTTTTCCTCCGCCTGCCTTTCTTCTTACTCAATGATTGCTGTCATTCTGAGATCCGGACAGTGTTTTTGTGTCTGGGTCGAAGAATCTCCTGTCGACTGTTAAAAACGTAGTCAAAGAACGCATGTTTATTTTTTTTAAAGATGTGTCCACACCATAGCCTTTGAAGGGTGCAATGGGGGATGAACTCCTGTGTCTCAGAACCAAGGTCTGAACAATACAAAACGTAGAAACCTCAGTTCGATTCTAAAAATCAATAAAAGAGGCTCCCCTCCTTCGTAAGGAGGGGTTGGGGGTGGTTATAGTAACTTAATCAGGGTTGAAATTTAAAATTTGACTGATTCATTCTTTTTCAACCACCCCTAAATCCCCTCCTTGGAAAAGGAGGGGACTTTTGAGGTACTTTGATACAGATTAAGAATCGAACTCAGGCTAGAACATCATCCTCCCTACTCCGCTCGCTTTCCCCCTTCGAAGGGGACTTTAGTCTTTTTCCGACCCAGAGGCTCGGTGAACTAAACCACTTTAGATTAAACCCTCATTACTTTCATTTTTTGAATAGATATCCTATCACAGGTCTTCGAGATTCTTCTCCCTTTTCTCTTTTACTTCTTTAAAATAGGTGGGAGTGAGTCCGGTCACTTTTTTGAACTGATTGGAGAGGTGGGCAACACTACTGTAATGTAACCGGTATGCAATTTCGGTGAGCGTTAGTTCGTCATACAAGTAAGAAGTTCTTTTACTTTTTCAATTTTGTGCATGATCACATACTGCTGTATGGTAATTCCTTTCACTTCCGAAAATATATTGGAGAGATATGTATAGTCGTATCCCAGCTTTTCGCTAATGTAATTGGAATCATTCACTTTGGGAACTTCCTCCGAATAGTGAATCATCTCCACAATGACGGCTTTAATTTTTTCAACCAGGATATTCTTTTTATCGTCCAGCAGTTCCAGTCCTGCCTTTTTCAAGTTCTTCCTGAATTTCTCCCTCTGCTTCTCTGTAATATCTTCCCGAATTTCAACCGTACCAAGATCCACCGATAAATAATCAATGCCAAGTTTTTCCAACTCAGATTTAACCAGCATCTTACATCGCAAGCTAACCATGTATTTTATGTATAGCTTCATATTGCAACACTTAATAAAAACTGTAAAATAGGCAAAACATCGTATTGATTACACATGAATAAGATTGAGGACTTACCCCATTTTATGATGTAAACATGTTACATGTAGTTTGTTCTTTTGTCTTGATACAAAAGAACGAAAAAAGACTGTGAATACTTGGCGGCGGACACGAGTTCACCGTGGAATCCTTTCAATGGTCCATCAGGCTTACAACCCTTAAATTTCGCTTCTCACCGGTATGAAAGGATTCATCTCACGGTTCTCTCGTTGTCCTTTTTCCCGCCAACTATTCAAGGTCCATTACACTCCCATGTTTACTATTTCTACTCAATAAAAATTATAAATTATTGATTATATTTATCTTAATTGTTTTACATTGAAAATATTAGGGTAACTTCTCGAATAAGATTCTATCACCTTTTATACAATATACTTACCGCACATATTATTTATCTATTTTAGTATAGTTAAGATAATTGGCTCATTTTTGACCAATATATAAATATATGGATCTGTTACATAATTCACTGATTTCCCACTCAAAATGGCTACTCCTGTTTCTGAATTCGGACTTACAGGTATATTTGAACTTTTTCCGTTGAATTTAGAATTTTTAAGCATGTACTGCATCCCAGACGGGCACTCCCAAAAATTCAGACAGGACCTTTGCATCTTCCCGAAGTTTAATAGGACTTCCATGATCCACCACATTCATCCGTGACCCATCTTTAAGAACCAGGTTTAACTCGTAGCTCACGTAACTTTTGTTATCATTTCGAACCAGTTCCGGGATAATTTGTAAAGCATAAATATTGCCAATTCTGCTGCTGTCATCTTCTTTCAATTTTGCCATGTAACGTTTTGGAGCTTTCCATCCCTTCCAGTAGAGGCTCATGCTTTTATCGAAAATTACAGGTTTCGAAAAACTGTAAAACAACCAGCCGCCGACGGACCCAAAAATCAACCCAAACAGAAGAATGAACAGAAAATCCTTTTGAAACAGGTCTCCCGTCTCCTGAACCATCTTTATTCCAAAAAATACAGGCACTGTTAATCCAACGCATAAAAATATGAGGCTGAAAATTTTCGCCCCAAGTGTAGATTTAAATTCCAACCGGTTATAATTAACCTCAACTAATTTGTGAGTTTGAAAATTAGACCCGCCGCGTTTCAGGGGCGACCATTGGGTTTCCATAGCAATATCATCCTTAAATTTTGACGGGTCAAAAGAGGGCTCCCATGTTGAGAGTTTTTTTAGAGCATGTTTAATTTTATTTAGCATTTTTACATTTTTCTAATATAACCTGAGTTTGGGATAATATAGTTGAAAATGAAATCCCCTTCTATGATTAGGAGGGGTTCGGGGAGGTAGAAAGGAGATTAAATCTTGAAACTGAAACTAAATTCTGTATCAACCACCCCTAAATCCCCTCCTTGGAAAAGGAGGGGACTTTTCTATGCCAATTCTTGATATTCTTATCCTGAGTTTACGTTAATATAATGCTTGCCTCTACAATACCAGATCTGATCATAGTAATAAATCCAGCCGATCAATAAAATCGAATCCGCTTGTGGCATCTTGTCATCGTAAATCTTGTTACATTATAAATACACAAATCTTAATAATAACAGGACAATCATGAGTTACTACGTATCAACCAAATTTGACGGATCTTTTGAAGATGCAATTGCAAAAACCACCGATGAACTTAAGAAAGAGGGGTTTGGTGTACTCACCGAAATCGATGTAAAAGAAACACTGAAAAAGAAACTGGATGTGGATTTTAAAAAGTATAAAATTCTTGGAGCCTGCAATCCCGGTTTTGCTCACAAAGCCCTCCAGGCTGAAGATAAAATCGGTACGATGCTTCCCTGCAATGTAATTGTGGAAGAGCATGAAGACGGAACCGTTGAAGTTTCTGCGGTCAATCCGTTAGACTCCATGCAGGCGGTTGAAAATGACAGCCTTGGGAAAATTGCAGGCGAGGTAAAATCGAAATTGGAGAAGGTGATAAAAGCTATTTAACATAGCAATCATCGGATGAGTATTCGAGCCATATCCCATTTTTTGGCAATTCCACTCATCCGATGACTCCAAAACTGCCCTCTTCAGACATTGTATTTTTTCCTGCTTGCAAGCAATGCGGAATTACTGCAATGCTAATAATGGATGTAGAATTCTGAACTGGCAAGAAAAATGCATTGTCTTTTAAATGAGTATTTCATTCATTCTAAAAATAGGGTGAACTTTTAACTACCGATCACGGGGGTTTGAAATACCCATCTGTCGGTTGTTTTTACCGGCTGATGGGTGTCCCCAACCCGTCAGCCCGCACACACAGCGTGCAGACGGGCAGTAATGCAAAGCCTTCGTTTAATGATGATGTCCACCCTCACCCTTTTTCATCTCAGAAAGAATGAAAAAAGCGCCATTCGTTACGACCTCTGTATCCTCGGGAAGGTCTTGCAGTAGCTTTATTTCCACATATCCCTTGTCAGTTACACCGGTAATCACTTCCATCGCTTTAAACCGTGATCCATGTTCATGTTCGTCGGAATCGGAAACCTGCTCAACTGTTGCGTGTTCTTCCTCATGCTCCCGGATAAAGATATAGGATGAACCACTATCTGAAACCACAGCGCCTTCCGGTAGTGCCAATACCTGTGTGCTGTCAGTTACAATCCAGGCTTCCACGTACATTCCCGGTAACAGATCCGGTTGTCTGTTGGTGAGTTCGGCGTGAACCTGTACCGCTTTGGGTTCCTGTTCAAAAGCTTTTCCCACAGCAAAAATTCTTGCTTCGTACAGTTTGTCGTCCGGCTGGTTGGTGTATCGGAATTTGACGATTTGATCATCGCGGACCTTGTGCAGGTCTTTTTCATATACCATCAGATCGATATGGATGTGATGATTATCCACGATCTCAAACAAGTGCTGACCGGGAGTGACAAAACTGCCTGTGTTCACTTCGACTTTTCGAACAAACCCTTCCAATGGAGCACGGATAGGAACGGATGTTTTGATCATTCCTTCCCGGACTTCTGCAGGATTCAACCCTAAAAGTTCAAGTTTTCCCTTTACTGCAGAAGTCTTGGCCCGGGTTGAGTTGTACTCCGATGAAGCCTGCTGAAATTCACGCTGAGATCCAACACCTTCATCCATCAATCGTTTTTTTCGTTCGTAATCCTGTTCTAAATAGGCAAGTCGTTCACTGGCCTCTACATAATTCTGCTGCAAGTCGATGATGCTCAGATCCTCAAGTTCAGCTAAGACTTCGCCCTTGGCAACCCGGTCCCCTTCGATCACTTCAATAGAACGGATCGATCCGGGAACGAGCGAACTGACATCCGCCTTGTTTTGAGGTGGCAGTTCAAGGATGCCGTTTGCCTTGACTGAATTTTGCAATGGAAGACGAGAAAAGGAGCCCGTTTCGATGCCCACCGCGTCCAATTGCCGGGAGGTCAGTTCCACTTCCATCGTTTCTTCAGCGTGTTCTTCTTCCTCAGCGTGATCATCATGTGAGGCTTCGCCGGTTTGTTGATTATTGCATCCCACCAGAGAAATGAAGAGAAGCAATGTCATCCATCGTATTGAGTTTGATAAAGTTTTCATGAGTTGATTGGTTTGAGTGATTAAATTTATTGTCCGATGATCTGCTTCCATTCTGCCTGAAGAAGGAGATACTCATACAACAAATCCAGGTAGGAATGTTTGATCTCGATGGCCTCATCGATATAGTTCACATAGGTTACATAGTCGATATTGCCGGCATTATAACTTTTCCGGCCTGTATTGAGAAGTTCGTCCGCCAGTGCCATCTGTTCGGTTTGATAGAAATCAATCTGTGTTTGCAGCTTCAAAAGCTCATTTTGTAATTGATCTATTTGGTTTTGCAGTGCAAACCGTTGGTCTTCAAATTCAGCCTGTGCAGCACGCAGATCCAAAGAGGCCGCTTTTGAGCGCTGCTGCTGACCACGGAACCATAACGGAACTTTTACTCCCACGTGGAAACCATAAAATCCGTCAGCACCCCGAATCTGCTGCCAGCGATATTCTAACGACAGGTCAGGCAGCCATTCAGACCGTTGCAGTGATCGCTCTGCTTCAGCAACATCCACAGCATTTTCCCGGTATTGGAGAAGCGGATTTTGAGACAGAATTGCTTCTTCCCCCGATATGATTTCTTGCTGAACCATGGCTTCAAGGGGTTGTTCAGAAATACGAGTAGAATCACTGAGATAGGACCATCGCTGGAGTTCATCGTAGTAGATCTCAAGATCTGCCCGTGCCTGTTGCCATTCTGCCTCCAAACGATGATACCTGGAGCGAGCGGCAACCTGTTCAAGCTTTCCGGTTTCACCCGATTCAAATCGAACTTCCGCGGCCCGTTGAAAATCTTCGAAGACCGTTCGAAGCTCACTCAGCAGATTCAGTTTTTGATGTCCGTATGCTACCTGATAATAGGCTGTCCGGACATTTCGAATCAGTTCTGACTTGGTCAGATTATAGGCCGATTGCTGCAGATCAACCTTTGATCCCTCTGATTTCCGCCGATTGATGAATCGTGTTGGAAACGGGAGTTCCTGGCTGATTCCATAGGATTCGATGCCCCAGCTAATTCCGGTTTCAGCCTCCGCCCGGGAATAAAACAGTTCGGTATCACCGAGATCAAATGTTGATCTCTTCAAAGCCTCTCTGCGTTCGATCTTATACTCCTCCGACTGCAACTGTTTATTTTCCTGCAGGGCAGATTCAATCGCCTGATCGAGGGTAATTCCATTGCTATCCTGGGCAATGACACTTCCTGCCAGGCCTAAAAACAGGGCAGGCAAGAGAACTCCTGCAATGGCTGTTTTCGGAGAAACCGGACTCCATGAAACGCCTTCATCAAAAATACGGTAGAGCACCGGCAGCACAACCAGGGTTAAAAATGTTGCGGAAATCAATCCTCCAATTACTACTGTGGCCAGTGGACGCTGGACTTCCGCACCGGCAGATGCAGAAAGTGCCATCGGGAGAAAACCGAGTGCATCGGTGAAGGCGGTTAGCAGAACGGGTCGCAATCGCTGACGAGTTCCACGCAAAATCCGTTCATCGATATCATTCACTCCTTCTTCCTTGAGCTGATTAAAGAAACTAATCAGAATGATTCCGTTCAGTACCGCAATTCCAAACAGTGCGATAAATCCAACACCCGCCGAAATGCTGAACGGGATACCGCGAATCCACAGGGCAAACACTCCGCCGATGGCCGCGAGTGGAATCGCCGTAAATACCATGAGTGACTGTTTAATAGAATTAAATGTGAAAAAGAGCAACAGGAAGATGAGTCCAAGCGCCAATGGTACGGCAATCGCCAGCCGATCTTTGGCCCGCTGCAAGTTTTCAAATGCACCTCCATACGTGATGTAATAACCGGCGGGAAGTGTCAACTCTGCATCCAAAGTTTGGCTGATTTCATCAACCAGCGACTCCACATCCCGGTCACGGACATTGACACCAATGACGATTCTTCGCCGGGTATCATCCCGTGAAATTTGGGCCGGGCCTTCCCGGTATTCTATACTTGCAAGCTGATCCAGCGGAACCTGTTCTCCATTCGGGAGGCTGATATAAAGGCCACGCAAATGTTCAATGTCCTGTCGAAAAGGTTCCTGAAGCCGAACTGCAAGATCAAACCGGCGTTCACCCTCAAACACAACTCCGGCAATTCCTCCTGAAAAAGCCGTTTGGATGGTGTTGTTCACATTTTCAATGGTTAATCCATACCGGGCCATTTTATCACGATCATAATCGACGACCATCTGCGGAAGACCTGTAATTTGTTCAACATTTATATCCGCCGCACCCTGAATGTTGGCGATGATTCCGGCTGCTTCGTTCGCTTTGTTGAACAGAAGATTCAGGTCATCTCCATAAATCTTGATGGCGACATCCGAACGGACACCGGTCATCAATTCATTAAAACGCATCTCAATGGGCTGTGAAAACGCATAGTTTACTCCGGGAACAGCCGACATGGCTTCTCTCATCTGCTCGCCCAGCTCTTCCTTGGTTTCGGCTTTGGTCCACTGATCTTTCTCGTGTAGTACCACGATCAAATCCGACATCTCCATCGACATGGGGTCGTTCGGGACTTCACCGGTTCCAATTCGCGAAACCACCTGTTCAATCTCATCTGGAAATTCTTCCATCAGAATCCGTTCAATTCGAGTGTTTGTCTCCACAGTCTGGGTAAGTGATGTTCCTGGTTTCACCAGCGGATGAATGGCAAAATCGCCTTCATCAAGCTGGGGGATAAATTCACCGCCCATTCGTAAGAACACCACCAGCGCCGCCCCAAAAAGCAATATTGCTGTAACAATCACAATACCCTTTCTTCGCAAGGCAAACCGGATTGCAGGGTCATAAAATCTGTGGAAGACATTCATAATGCGCTGGGAAATGCCGTTCTCCGCTTTCACATTTTCGTTCAGGAACATCGAAGAGATCATAGGGACGTACGTAAGACACAGAATCATGGCACCCAGCATGGCAAAGCCGAACGTTAGAGCCATTGGTTTGAACATTTTGCCTTCGATACCAGTGAGCGTAAGGATGGGAATAAACACAATCAGGATAATAACCTGCCCGAAAATGGCTGAGCGCATCATTCGGCTGGAGGATTGAATCGTCAGTTCATCGAGCTTGTTTTGGCGCTCTTTTCCTGTAAGCCCCGCCAGAACCCCCGTTTTCGAAGCCAGTTGAAACAACGTGAATTCCACGATAATCACAGCTCCATCAATGATAATTCCGAAGTCAATCGCGCCGAGGCTCATCAGGTTGGCCGACACATCAAACAGGTTCATCATTCCGAGTGCAAAGAGCATCGACAGGGGAATGACGGAGGCGACAATCAAACCGGAGCGGAAGTTTCCAATCAACAATACCAGTACAAAAATCACAATCAATCCACCCAGCGTCAGGTTTTCGGCAACGGTGGCCGTGGTTTTATCGATCAGTTCCGTCCGGTCCAGAAACGGTTTGATGACGACTCCTTCCGGCAGTGTTTGCTGAACCTGGGCAATCCTCTCTTTGATTCGCTCAATAACTTCTGCTGTATTTTCGCCTTTCAACATCAAAAGCTGACCGCCCACTTTATTACCTTCACCATTGGCAGTAATCGCTCCGTATCGAACCGCATGACCAAAGCGGACATCTGCCAGGTCACCGATCGTTACAGGAAAGTTATTCTCGGTTTTAACAACGATATTTCGGATGTCTTCAAGTGCCTGAACCTGTCCCTCTCCCCGGATGAAAAAGGTTTCGGAGCCTTTCTCGATGTAACTTCCGCCGGTATTCTCATTGTTGCTTTCAAGTGCCTCATAAATCTCGGTCAGCGTAATATTCATACTGCGAAGCTTCTCGGGATTGACAGCTACCTCATACTGCTTCAAAAATCCTCCCCAGCTATTGATCTCAACAACACCCTGAATTCCGGAGAGTTGACGCCGAATAATCCAGTCCTGGATGGAGCGCAGTTCCATGGCATCATATTGATCTTCATAGCCGGGCTTCACATCAAGAATATATTGATAGATTTCTCCGAGGCCGGTAGTTATCGGTGCCATTTTGGGTGTTCCCATATGTCCCGGAATCTGACTTTCAGCTTCTTTGAGTTGTTCGGAGACAAGTTGGCGTGGGAGGTAGGTTCCCAGATCCTCCTCAAAGACAATGGTGACAATGGACAGTCCCAGCTTGGAGACCGATCTCATTTCCACAACGCCCGGCAAGTTTGCCATGGAAAGCTCAACAGGGAAGGTGATAAACTGTTCCACTTCCTGCGTTGCCAGGTTTGGTGAGGTCGTGATAACGCGAACCTGGTTATTGGTGATATCAGGTACGGCATCCACAGATACCTGCGTTAATGAGTAGGCTCCCCAGGCAGCAAGTGCAAGGGTAAACAGCCCGATGATAAGTTTATTCTTTACGGAATACGTAATGATCCGATTAATCATGGATAGTCCGGTTAATAGGTTTGAAAGGGTACAGACAGGATAGACTTTTCCTGTTACTGCGCGATAATAGATGGAAAGGAAGTTAGGAAAGGAGCCGTGGAGGGGACCAGATGATATCTGGAGGGCTGGTAAAGAGATCTGGTTTGTTTTGAACCGTTCTCAACATAGGGGAAGTTGAATTCAATTCTAATAAATCCAGCGAGTCACTCGCTACAGAGGGACAACACTTGCAAGAACATAATGGTGAGCAGGCTTCAGCATGCTGATCCGTGCCGTTCTCAAGAGTGAGGTTTTGCGAGCTGATCTTGACAACCTGTTCCTTTTGATGCGTTCCAATCTCAGCAGCGTCTGCACAGGGGGCGAAGCACCATAAGAGTCATCAGCAGGATTAATATGTAGGAAATAACTTTCATGTAAGATTTGAAAGGATACTCATTTCTTGAATGCAGTGCAACAAGTTGAGGTTAAGAGTAAGACATGGATAAAGAGATGCTCCAATTTGTCTATACGAAAATCTTTCATCTTTTTTAATTATTGTGGATTTAAAATCCCTTTTTTGACACTCGTATATTCTTTCCATCAAATTGATTACCCATACTGTAAAAGAACACAATTTTTTTGAAGGAGGAAAAGCTCATATTCTATATTCTAATACTGAAAACAGATATTTCAATTCATGATTCACTGACCAGCTTTGAGATCACCTTTTTCACAAGTTCCAGCGAAGCGATGCTTCCGCCCTCTTCTCCCTTCTCAAAATCTTCCCCTTCCCGGGCCATCGTGTTGGTTAGGTGAGCAAAGCATACCACTTTTTTATTCCTTGACCTGGAAAATGCATAGAGAGCCGCGGCCTCCATCTCCACGGCGGTAACCTTTTGCTGCTCTGCGTGATTGATCGCCGCTTGCGTTTCACGGTAGGGTGCATCCGTCGTCCAGCTTTTCCCGGTTCCCATCGAAATATCAGAATCTGATTCCAGATCTTTCAGCTTCATCAAAAGCTTCGGGTTGATCTGAGCCGGTTTATCCGGGGGCAAATAATGAAAGCTGGTGCCTTCATCCCGAAGGGCTTCTTCAATCAGAATAAACCTTTGACCTCCTTTCGGCGAAATTATGGTTCCGGCCGATGTGATGCTGATCAGCAGTTCGCAGCCGCTCACAAACATCTGCTCTGCAAGAAGAACTGCAAACGAGGCTCCAACCGCCCGGCCGATGATTCCAATCGTCTTTCCATCCAGTTCAAACTGGTACATTGTTGTATGATACCCCGCCCAGCAGCGATTGACGGAAGCTCTCCCTCTTTTTTTAAGATAGTCAACAATATCCCCATCGGGATCCAACAGACAGATGGCCGGAATCTCACACTCCGGGATCGATTTTTGACGCCGGGCTTCCCGCAGCAGATTTTCCGGTTTGAATACAGATGGTTCCTTGTAGTCTTTCTTTTGTGACAGGAAATTGTGGGTCATTATTTGAATGATATGTGATTTAACAAATGTGCGAATTTCAGATTAGCCTAAAAGTCAATTTATAAAAAGTGACTTGAGTTCGAGATAAAGTCTCTGTTTTGGATGCAATAAAGTCATTTCTTTACGAAGAAAATGAAACTCATTTTTCAAAGTTTTATATCAAACTCATATTCAAATAAAAATTTACTGTTTAGCAACACTTCCTCCAAAGCGATCACTTATTGTAATGGTCATCATTCACTATTTGAAACGGGCAACCCCTCCATCGACAATTCAAAAGTGAACACAACCGAACACGTAATAAGTGGAATATAAGATTTAGAGGGCTTTGCAAAACCGTGGTTATTGGTCAATCTGAACTCGATTCAGATTCTCCATTCGTCTTTATAGCCAGTATCTGGAGATCCTGAATCCCCCGGAGGGAACGATGGGAAAGTTCAGGATGACGGTCAGAGTTTTTCAAAACCCTCATTTAATCAATTTAAAGAAACATTTACTGGATTAATCCCTCATCAAACTATCCTTCAAATCAGATACTTCCACCTGGATGGTTGAATGGTCTATTTTGAATTTTTCTCTCAACCCCTCTTTTATCTCTGTCAAAAATTGATCTGTCTTGTCAGTTTTTAAGACGATATGCACGGACAAAACATTCTCCGTTGTACTCATCGCCCAGATATGCAGATCATGGATCGACTCAACTTCCTCGTGATCTTTCAAAAAACTTTCCACCTCTTCGTAGTCTATATCTTTTGGAACGGCATCCAGCGCAAGGTTGATGGAATCGATAAAGAGTCCCCACGTACCGTAAACAATCACAATAAGAATCAGAAAACTGGTTACCGGGTCGATCCACATGGCGCCGGTTACGGTGATTAAAAGCCCGGAAACCACCACTCCAAGCGAAACTCCGGCATCGGCCGCCATATGTAAAAACGCTCCCTTGATATTCAGGTCATCTTTTTGGCCCTTCATAAACAGAAGCGCTGTAGCTGTATTGATCACCAACCCGATTCCGGCTACAATCATGATGGTGTTTCCGGGAATTTCAACGGGATTATAAAGTTTTTGCCAGGCCTCCCAGCCAATCACTCCGGCGGCTCCAAACAGCAGCAGTGCATTCAGAATGGAGACCAAAATGGTACTTCGCCTCAACCCATAGGTAAACTTCTTCGCGGGACGTTTTTGTGCAATCGCCATCGCGAACCAGGCGAAGATCAGGCTGAAGACGTCACTCAGGTTATGTCCTGCATCTGCCAGCAAAGCCGACGAATCGATCAGCAACCCGTAGGTTGCCTCAACAATGACATAGGCTACATTCAGGCCGATGCCAATGGCAAATGCCTTTCCGTAGGTTTTTGCGTGAGATTGATCGTGTGAATGTGAGTGGTTGTGTGGCATAGGGTAATGGTTTTGCAATACTACCCCGTCCGACCGTTGCTTTTTCGGTCAGACGGGTTTACACGTTTTAGAGCCCATCGGTCTTTAAAATCAACAAATTACTCATCTATATTTTTTGTGTAATGATTTTAAATGCTTTTTTGGATTAAAGCTTTCTCTTAATTTGCTTTTCTCCCCTTTAAATAAAGCATTTATTAACTGTTTGATTGCTGTCTGTTTTATTAAAATTTTTTTACTCATTATAAACGTTATTATATTGGTTATGAATCCGAAATCGGGCCAGTCCCGTTATTAGGATTCCCCCGGGGCGGTGAAAGCCGTCCCTTATTTTTTGCGTTATTGTTCCACAATTCCCAGTTCATGTTTTGTGGATGCCGCTGTATTTAAAACCGGCATCAATCGTTTGTAAAAATTGTGCCCACCCTTCTTCTTCATGTATTTGTTCGGCTCGTACATTTGCCTCGCTGAATATGCAATCACATCCACAATCAAGGTTCATTTACCTGGGAAGGATCCAGATTCAACTCTTCACGGCTCTGGTAAGTAACAGTATCCTGTGAAGCAGAAACTCCGAAATTTATTTCCAGTGCCGCTTCAATCTTCGCAATTGTTTTGAGATTCAAAAGCCGGTCTCCCCGGAAAAGTTGTGTTAGATAGCTGGCGGATGTACCAATCTCTTTGGCTAACCGTTTACGGGTCCATTCCTTGCGATCCATCGCTTTTTGGGCTTCACTCAGAAAAATATAGGAAAGCATCTGTGCCCGGTGCTCCACCTGCTCTTCAGGAGATTGTTCGAACAGCTTTTGGAACTCGTTTCGAATATTTTCCGCTTTATTTGATTGTGTCGTACTCATAACTCGCTACCCGATGTATGATGTTGATTTCTTTGTGTGTCAGTTTGGTCTGCTTTTTTCTTCTTAACACTTCTGCTGCTATAATAACAGTTGTTTTATCAGTGGTACTAACCTCCTTACAATAAACCCTGGCGTTCTCCTGACCTTTAAAAAACTTCATCGCCCGAACGCCTTTGCTTTTATCATCCGGTTCTTCTTTATCATAAAGCTCACGGTTGATGTGATTCCCCAATATCAACTCACATATGTGATTAAATTTCTTCTGGTATCGTTTATCCTGCCGAAAGAACGTTAGTAGGTCTTCTGCATTTTCTTCATCAACAGCAATAGCTCGCCCGCCATCAGAAGATTGTTTTATTATGATTGCATTTCGATTCATAAGTTAAGCTATTGCTTAATATTATTCAATTCACTAACCGATTTATAATGAACTACACCTCAAAAACCCCATCAATCTCCCCCATAATCCGATCCGTCTCCATCAGGGCCACGATGATTTTTTGGTAATGGCGGATTTCCTCGATAGAAAGCTCTCGGTCGCGGCGGTCTTTGAGCCATTTTTCGGCGGGTTGGTAGCCGCCGATGTAGAACTCCCAGGCTTTTTTTGGGACGTTGCCGAAATACTGGGTTTCGTTGATCCACACTTTGCCGGTTTGGAGATCGGTGGGTGTTCCGGGATCTGACACCCCTCCCGCTTCGCGGCTCTCCCCTCCAGGGGAGATCTCTTTTTCCGATTCCTCTCCCTGTTCAGGCTCATCCAACACAAACCCCGGATCTCTTTTCGTCAACCGATTCGAAATCACATTATCGCCTGACTCGATAATTTTCATTTATAGAGATTTTGAAAACGCTTCTTGAAGTAATTACATCATTAATTATTATTAGTAATGGCAAAAATTATGAGACTCACAAAACCATATCCAAAGGATGAAGCCATAAAAATATGTGGAATAAAGTGATACCAAGCAGATTTAAAGTTAAAATCGGGATTTTCTTTGATTTTATTTTCAATCATAACCATTGTGAAACTCACAAAAAGCACTATCCAAAGGATAACTCACATGGTTGGCCTCGTTCGCCTCCTGGCTCAGCCAGCTTGCAAACAGGGTTCCGGTATCGGGGTGGTGTTCTTCCAGCGAGTTGGTGAGATACACCCGAAATCGCTCAGTGCCGCTGGGTTCAACCCCGGTTTCGCGGAGCAGCAGGTCCAGCTTCAGATGCGCCATGGCGTAGCTGGCCATCAAAATCTCAAATCCATTCAGTCGGGGAATCAGGTGTTTTTCCACATATTGCTTCCAGATGCCCTGCTGTCCCTTAAAACGGGAATAAATCTGCTTAATCACTTCCGCCAAAAAGGTTCCGGTTCCCGTGGCGATGTCTAAAATCTGCACTTTGTGGACCTCCTTCTCCACCTGTTTGTAGCCGGTGGGCGAGCGTTTGTCGGGCACATCGGTATTCACCTTCACCGTGGTTTTGGAAGTATCGGCCAGGCCGTCTTTCAGCCCGAATTCATCCTTCAGGATATCATCCACCGCGCGGACAATAAAATTGACCACCGGCTCGGGCGTGTACCAAACGCCCCGGCTTTTGCGCAGTGAGGGATCGTACTCGGCCAAAAGGTCTCGTAAAAGTGAATGATGGGATCTTGCTGCTGCGTGGATTTCCCGAAGTTTTTGAGCAGGCCGTCCACATCCGTAGCGCGGAAAATATCGGCGAGTCCGTCCACGATCCAGGTGATGCGGTCGTCGAGGTCGTAGCCGGCAATGTACTGGAACAGCTTCCGCAAAAAGGGATTGGTTTTGGGGATGAGCGCGGCGGCTTCGTGTCGGTCAAAAGTGTCGAGGCTCGGATCGTGCAGCCGGGCGGCAAACATCCCGTAGGCGATGGTCTGCGCATAAATATCGGCAAACTCCTTCGCCCCGATGTCATGAATCAGCACGTTCTGAAACGCCGAAAGCTGCTCCCGAAGCGTGTTATTGGCCGACTCATTCACGCGGTCGGCATTTTCGGCATCGGCATTCAGGGCTTTTTCGATCACATCCGCCAGCAGCCGGGCTTTACCCGCCTTGTTTAAAGCACTTTATCCTAATAAAATCAGAAGTGAACTACAAAGGGAAGTTTTGTGATTGGATTCATGGCTGCAATTTTACGATTTCAGCCTGTTCTCAATATCCATTCGTTCGTGAAGTACCCGCACTATCTCAACTACATTATCCGTCCTTTTTTGTAAAAGATCAGGTGAGATTTAATCTTTGAAGCCCGATAACCTTCTTTGATATATTCCATAGATTTACCGGCCAAAAAGTTCTCAGCAATAAATTCAATCTCTAAGATAAGCAAATTGTAATATCTGTCTGCTTGATCTATTGACCAATTTTCGAATGTGTACTCCCAAATCTTTTCAAGATCGTTGATTGCCTCATCCCGGATTTTATAAACGGGCTTTTTCATAAATGTTTTTCATGCAGAGACTTCAAATGCTTTTTTGGATCGAAATCTTCTCTTAAATCACTTTCTTCTCCCTTTTCCAATGCATTTCTCAAATTTTGCATTTTTTGTTCTTCATTCTGAAGTAGCCGAAGGGCCGTTCGGATAACTTCACTCGCATTGGTATATCGACCGGATGAGACTTCTTTTTTTATGAAGTCCTGAAAGTGATCACTTAAGGTTATGGATGTATTTTTACTCATAGGAATGTAGTTTTTTCAAAGAGTACCAATTATTGGTATTCATTACAAATGTGAAAACTCAAGCTGTCATTCTAAACGAATCTGAAGAATTTCTTTTCTAAGAGTTCCTCTTTTGCGATGAGATTCTTCAGTCGCTTCGCTCCTTCTGAACGACAGCGTTGATAGTTGTTATTGACGGTGTATATTATATCTGTGTCAAAAAAATCAGATTGTATTATGCCGTCTATAACTGTTCCCGTTGATAGCAGCCTTTAACCCATTTTTTAGCTGAACGGTAGCGATCTTTCTATGAGGGCTTGCAGTTGAGGTTTACTCAAACTCAACGCAACCTTCCGTAGGCTGGTAAACAGCAGCACTTTGTTGATAGACAAGAGTGGCCCCAAGGTGTGCCGTGTAGCCCAGGTAAACAGTTCCTGTAAGCAGTAAACCGATCACAATCCATTCTATAAATGGTTTTTTAAGAAAAGAGAGCTTATGCCACGAAAAGAGATCCAGAGAATCAAAAAGTACAGATGCAGTAAAAATATAACCCAGCGTGAACGCTGCATTTTCGTGGTCTTCCAGCACAGTTGGGTCGCAGAGTTCCCTCACAACAATACTGTCTGCCAGCGAACCGGTGTAGATTGCAATCCATGCAGTAACTACACCGATGTATAAACTCAGCCGGCTTGTATTCTTTAGAAATGCACTTTTTTCTTCAGCAAAGAATTTCGATAACATTCTTAAAACTGCTGCGCCCAACAATAGCACAATTGGAAAATGCACGACCATTGGGTGCCACAGTTCTGTTCTCCAAATGCCCGGAAGCTCGTTCATTCGTTGAGCAGTTCAACACTTACAGGATCAAGCCGCTGACCGGTTTTTTCTACCGTAACTTCTACGCGATCATCAACCTGGATGGTGGAAAAGGGAACATCTTCGCCATTTTGGGTCAGAGTGGTTGTATCGGTAAAGTACAACTCAATGACGTCACCGCTCTCAAGTTCCACATAGATTTCAGTTTCCTCGGCATTCACTTCCTGAATCGTGCCTGTATAGGTTCCGGATTCCACAACGGAGGTATCTTCCCCGCAAGCGGAGATCATAAATAAAAGTAGAGCAAGTGTAGAAAAAACTTTAATAGATTTCATAGAGTATGTTTGTGTTAGATCTTATTATGAATGAATAAATTTAAGATACAATCAATACAACTTCACGTCTGTAATAAATTGTTTTGACAGCCATTTCCATGAAACCATTGTAGTCATCGGATGATTGAAATAGCTTGAATACGATATCAAAACATGAACACTCATCCGGAATCAAATTTTACTGTTGTGATAGTAGAAGCAGAGCTTCCCAACGGGTGTTCCGAAGGAGGACCTTCGGAACAAGTAAACTGCAAAGGGAAGCCCGTTTTTTCTATTCAGAATCATCAATTGAACCCGACTGGCGCAAGTGTTAAGCGAAGCGTCACTTGTGCCCCTTTTTTCTATTCAAAATCATCAATTAAATCCAAAAATTCCTTGGGTGTCATCACTTCAAGAAACTCAACATGTGGTTTATAATCTTTGATATTTCGTGTAATAAAGTAATCGGTTTCCCTGTATTGAGCGGTAAAATATTGAAGAGCATCTTCTTTGTCTTTAAATGATGACTTTAATGCTTTTAACATCACAGATTTACCGCCGTAAATGATTTGGGTTGCCCTGGTAAAGTCAATCAGCTTTTCTTTGGCATCATCAATTTTATGGATGTCAAACATCAGGTAGATCAGGTTTGCGAGGCCGCTTTCTGCCATCATTAAAGAGATGCGGTCTTGTTCGGCAAGCTCAAGCAGTTGAACAGAATGTTTATAATGGGGTTCTCTTTTTGATAAAATATCAAAGCATACATCTGTGTCGAGAAATACCTCAGGCAAACTTCCTTTTAACATGTTCTTTGATTAATTCTTTATCCCGTTTTGCCTGTGTGCTTTCTGAGGCTTCCAATTTTTTCAACAGTTGACCCGCCGCTTTTTGTGATTCTGTTTGAATTGTATGTACCCGCTCCTCTTTAAAGCTCTCTTCAAACAGTTGAGACACAGACGTTCCATGCCGTTTCGCCTGTCTTTTGGCGGATTTTATAATCTCTTCCTCAACGGTAAGTGTGAGTTTCTTCTTCATAGAAATCTATTTACACGTGTTTATTTGAAAATACGTATTAGTTTCTAATTTTGAAAAGAGTGATACTTTATAACTGTTTTACTCGTACCGGAGGTTCTCCTTCATACGTGTTTACCGACCTGACAGCGTGGTCCCGTGCTTTTCTTCCCGAAGCGTCGGGATCAGCGTCGAAGGGAATTGTCTTTGCTTCATAACGCTGACAGATCCAGTGGGTGCTGTCAGGTTATTTAATTCGAACCGCTTAACAGGTACTCCACGACTGGCGCAAGTGTTAAGCGAAGCGTCACTTGTGCCCCTTTTTTCTATTCAAAATCATCAATTAAATCCACAAATTCTGTGGGTGTCATCACTTCAAGAAACTCAACATGTGGTTTGTAATCTTCCACATTTCGTGTAATAAAGTAATCGGTTTCCCTGAATTGAACGGTAAAATATTGAAGAGCATCTTCTTTGTCTTTGAATGATGACTTTAATGCTTTTAACATCACAGATTTACCGCCGTGAATCTTCAGTCACCGGATTTATTATTTTTCATTTTTGGTCGATGAGAAATCATGCTCAGTTAACACCTCCGACAAAATTGCCTGTTCCACATACCCTTGCTGCTTGGATTTAGCGGGCATTCTTATAATCAAAAGAACTTCACCTGGCGAGGGTACCTGGATAGTCACACGCGGATCAACGGTTGGAACATCAAGACCCTTCGTTTTACTTAATTGGTTCATATGATTACGAACATCATCAAGATAGGGTTCGCAATATTTGATTGCCGCTTCCAAAAACATTTTCTGGGCCGTTTGCCAGTCATCCTCCCGTTTAAAAGGCACTGTAAAAACATGGAGAATATAATCGGAAGTATAGCTTTCATTGATGACCGGTTCTGACACAAATAACGAATTGGGAATTACGGACAATCGGCCCGTTCGATGGTGAGTAATTTTGCCCGGTCCCACCTCCAGTATCGTTGTTGCAAGTAAGTTTTGATCAATCACATCTCCCCGAAAATCCTTGATTTGTATTCGATCTCCCAAATCAAAAGATCCAGAAATTGTTTTGAGTATGGACCCGGAGACACAAAGGATAAGTTCCTTTGTTGCAACTACCAGTGCAACAGCAAGGGCAACCATCGATAGTGCAAGTGTACGGATTTCTGAACCCCAGATAAAAACAAGACCTAACAAAAGGAGCAGGATAAAAGCATTGCGAGACTGAACCAGCCACTTGCGCCTCAGTTCATTCGACCGCACCTTTTTCCGAATATAGCGGGTAACCAAAAAATGAAAAAGAAATACTGTAGCTATTATAATAACTGTACTGATAAGTTCCCCATAGATAGAATCTGATGCCATCATATTATTTAAACCTAATTCATCCATTACTCAATAATACTTCAATTGCTTGCCTCTCAAAAGAATTGTATCGCAAGAAAATAGAGGATTGAATTTACTGGAGAATTTCTAAGATTTGTATTGAGATTTAATTTTGAAAAGAGTGCTCTGTTATAACTGTTCGAACGCGTTTACCGGTTTACATCTAAATCTTAAAGTATGAGTTTCAACTTTATTGAACCTTTTTAGATTTTGTACCTGACTTATTTTGATTATAGGCAGCCAATATGATAGCGTAGATCTCCTGTACATTTCTTCCAAAATATTCGATCGAAAAAGAACTTGAAAACTCCCGGGCATTATCTGACAGCTTCTTTCTGTGATTCTTATCATCAATAAGTAATTGTACTTTATTCGCCCATAAGGCAATCTTCTCCGGTGTTTTATATCCATTAACTCCGTCTTCAACCACATCATCTATTCCGGTAGCTTTAACAGCTACTACCGGCAAACCGGCTGCCATGGCTTCAAGGATTACCATGCCTTGTGTTTCCGATTTTGAAGCAAACAGAAAAATATCACCTAAATTATACCAGGTTTTCATCTCGTCGGGATCAACTGATCCAACCAGCTGTACGTTTTCAGATAAGCCTAAACGAGCCACCTTTTTTTGTAATTCATCTTTTTTATGGCCGTCTCCAATCATCAAAAAAGTAAACGGTTGCTGAATACTCTTTTTTAATTTACTGAGAGCCTCAATCATAAAATCAATATTCTTTTCATCCGATAATCTCGATACGCTTAACAGAACTATTTCATCTTTTATGCCCAGTGATTCTTTTAAGTTTTGAATTTTTTCCGGTTCCACTTGCTGGAACTCTTCAAATTCTATACCGGTAGATTGTACAAAACAGGGAGTTTCCACTCCTATCATGTGCAGATATTTCTCAACAGAGTTGGTTGGAACAATAATGCCATCACATTTATTGGCAAATCTTCGGATCAGTAAATGTGAAATAAGGTTTCGAAATAATCTCGTAGGGAGTGGTACAAAATGGGCGTAGTGCTCGAGCCGGGTATGATACGTAAATACCGCTGGGATTTTTTTCCATCGAGCTATAAACAAGCCTAAAGACCCCATCCAGAACGGGTGGTGAACATGAATAATATCCGGTTTAAAAGCATAAACAGCCTTTCGAATCTTTTTGAGGAAGATATTCGCCATTCTAAACTCACTTTCTTTGCCAAAGGATATCAAAGACGGAACCCGGAAAACATCTTCCTCTTTTTCTGATTGATTGTGATAGGACGGAGCAATGATCAGAACCTTGTTTTTAAGCTGTTTTAAGCCTTTGTATAGCCTTGAAATAGAAATGGGTACTCCACCAATAAAAGGCAGGTAGTTGTCGGTAAACATGGCCACCCTTATGGTTTTGTCTAACCACGGAGAGGGATCAACTTCATAAATGGGGTAAAACTCTTTGGATTCATAAATAGTGGTGTACAGTTTAATGGAAATTAAAACGAGCACACCTACCAACAAGAAAAAATTCAAATACCCAACATAGAAAAAGGAGTAAATGAAAAACCAAAGATTTTCAAGTTGCCGGGCTATGAGTCCCTGGCCTTCGTCGATAGCTTTTTGTTGAATTTGAATACTATCTTTAGAAACGGATACATCCACGTAATGATAAAAACTACGATCTGTATTGAGGTCCAAACCTCCGGCTCCACCGGTGGTGACAAAATATGTGTCTTCTCTTTTCTGAACATTAAATGTTGGAATTTCCGAAGAGAATACGGCGTCAACACTGTATCGCTCGATGATC
The DNA here is from genome assembly GCA_034521495.1 of Balneolaceae bacterium. Classification (NCBI taxonomy): domain Bacteria; kingdom Pseudomonadati; phylum Balneolota; class Balneolia; order Balneolales; family Balneolaceae; species Balneolaceae bacterium. The sequence continues at coordinate 24,558 of JAXHMK010000013.1, read as the reverse complement.
TCAATGAGTTCTGTACGAGTGGAATCAGGTATTGCATCTTCATCATCGTCCCCAAACAGATACTCATTGGGTACTTTAAGAACGGGTTTTGAAACAAATATAAATTGGTGATTGGACTGATCACTTTTCATAAGCTCAGTGAGCCACTGCAATTGCCAGCTCCAGGGAGTTTTGCCGGTACTGTCTAAAAAAATGAATCGTGAATCAGCAACTACAAAGCTAAAATAATAGGGGCCGTAATGTTCATAAAAGCGAAAGCCGCCAAACGATTCATATTCGTTTTCTCCAAATGTGAGCAGATAAGGAATGTTGAGATGATTTAATGTTCCTTCAAGTGCCTGGTATTTATCTACGCCGCCATCCAAAACGGCATTACCTGCGGAAATTAAAAACTGACTATCTGATGCGTTAATTTTTGGAATCAACTGTTTTTCAAAGATTCCTATAGAATTGTTGATATTACCAACAACAGCAAAATTAAATTGGGTTTGTCCCGCCAACTTGTTTTTAATAGCATCGATCTGCTCTGTATGCTTGGCTTCAATATCAGTGACATTGACATTCAAATAAACCTTGTATACCAATATTACTACAACGAGTAATATTACCGCATAGAAGATCAGTTTGAGCGGTTTATGCATCTTCATTGTTATTATTTGCAGATTCGGAAATGGTTTTTTGAAATATGAACATTCCGATGATCATTCCGAGATAGATGGTTAAAAATCGCCAGGCTACAATCACAAGAACAAGATGATTGCTGCCAAGTATATCTTTAAAAAATGAGCCAAAAACACCTTCTGAAATACCGGATGCACCGGGTGTAGGTGAAAAATACATGACAAATGTTGTAACAACCAATAATCCAATAATTGTAAAATAGTTCACTTCGTATCCTAAAGCATAAATCAGTATGGCGGGAAAGGAAAACAGGCTTGCCAAAAAGATCATTGTAAATACGACCGACAACACAACCCAAATCGTCCGGCCTGAAAAATATTCTATGAAAGAAAGACTGAACCTCAGTATTTCTCTCCGGATTTTAAAATGCCACCTTCGGAAGGTTTCTTTTTTGATGATTTTGAATCGGAAAAGGAGTCTTAAAAAGCTGATTGAGGGATAAATCAACCATCGGGTTCTGAAAATGACGGTTACAAAAAAAGATATGTACACGATCACCAGAAGAATTAATGTGCTGCCAATATCTCTAAAAATAGATGACGAATTGAGCGGATCTAACGTAAACAGACAGATGGGGGTAAGCGTAAAAATAAAAAGTACAGCCAACACAGTTCGAATGGTTGTTGCTGCGGTTGCATGGCCCACCGACACTCCATTTTTGTGCAAATACCATATTTGAGCAAATCCACCTCCCGTTGCCATTGGAGTAATATTAGAAAAAAAGAGGTTAATAAATACGAGTCGGGTTATTACAGAAAAGCTGACTTGTTGTCCCAACGCACGCAGTGTATAATATAATCGAAGCCCATCGCTCGAAAAATAGATAAACAGTAGTGTAATTGTCAAAGCTATAGCTGAAGGAGAAAGCAGCCTGCGGTCGAACGTAAAGTTTTGATTAGCAAATGCACTGTACACTACATAAATACCGGCCCCGGTTAAACCTATAAAAAGCAGTCCAAATAATAAGATGCGCCATTTTGGATTTTCAAATTGCCACCGGGTTGCCATCAGGTATTCTGCAGGTTTGTTTTATTCATTTCATGAAAAGAAAAGTACTTCCAATAATCAGATCCCACAAATACAAATAGGCGATCTATTTCAACCTATCGGACTGATGGACTGGTATCCGTAACATATAAGACTGTGAGTAAATATTGATCCCAAACACATTCAAACTCTGCCATAATCCGATCCGTTGGTGAATAACCGAAATTTAAAACAGGCTTAAAAAAATTTACTCGTATCGAAGACCTTCTTTTCTGCTTGTTTTAGCAGTGAAAAACTCGGCTCACCATGTGTCATTTATTATTTCGCCCTCTCCCCCAAACGAGCTTTTTCAAAAAGGATGTGAGAAAAATCAATATTCTTATTGTCATACCGGACCCCGATCCGGTATCTCCAAGCATAGTTTAAGAGTGGAGATTCTAAATCGAGTTCAGGCCATCCTTTTTGGACAACCTCCGAAGGAGAGAGGGCGATACACCGATTTTGCCAGTGATTTATCTTTTTTATTTACCAGATCGCTAAACACCTATCAACTGGTGTAAGTAAATTAGCAGATCCGTCACTTCGGCCGACGAGCCGAAATCTCCCAAGTGTGCCAGGGTTACCTGCCGTTGAGATCAACTACTCCTATGCAACATACGGAGATCCAGGGTCTAACCCGGGATGACTTTCGGAGTTTTCATTTGTTTACTCACAGAAGGTCCTCTTTCGGAACAAGTAAAATTTGAAGCGTCGGCGACGCGCAAAAACAGGAAGAGACAACTATTTGTTCAAACAGACAAGCTGCTGATCGAGCCTTTAAATGTATCGTTCGCCTGAAAAGTGATTGTAAATGCCACACCCTCTTTGCTGTTATTAACGGTAAGATCTGCCTCCAGTTGTTTACTCAAAATGCGAACCAGGGTCATTCCCATGTCCTGGGCCGTTTCGATGTTAAAACCATCCGGCAAACCGATGCCGTTATCTTCAATTATCAATATAAAAGTGTCATTATCAGAGTCCAGAGTTACGCAGACCTTGCCCTCTTTTTTACCAGGAAAAGCATGCTTCAGAGAGTTAGTAATCAATTCATTTATTATTAAACCGCAGGGTACAGCCTGGTTAATGTTTAACTCCGCTTCATTAAGATCTGTTTCAAATTCAACGTAAGTAGTATTTGGTTGCAATGAAGACTGAATCGTTGAAATCAATCGTTCGATATACTTCCCGAAAGAGATACTTGCAAAGGATTCTGATTGATAAAACATCTCGTGAACATTTGCCATGGTTTTAATCCTTAGCTGACTGCTTTGGATATACTCTTCAACCGACATTTCGTCGCCCTGGTACAAATTCAATTCCAGCAGTGCTGAGATTACAGCGAGATTATTTTTGACCCGGTGATGGATTTCGGAAAGCAGTACCTCCTTCTCTTTCAGCGATTTCCGAAGCTGGCGATCTTTCTTTTTCTTTTCGGAAATATCTTCCTGGATCGCTATAAAACCCATCAATTCTTCATTTTCATCAATAATCGGGTTACTGGAGAATTTTATATCTAAAAGATCTCCACCTTTAGTCCTATTCATTATCTCTCCTTCCATAACCTGGCCATCTAATATTGTTTCCCAGAACTCTTCGTAAAAATCATCAGTCTGCACACCGGACTTTAAAACCCTGGGGGTTTTTCCCTCAAGTTCATCTATCGTATATCCATATTTTTTCTGAAACGATGGATTAACGTATTGAAAGTATCCATCCTTATCAGTTATAAAGATGATATTGGGTGAACGTTCAATTCCGAGCTTAAACTTTAATAGCTCTTTTTCGGCTCTGACACGGGTTGTAATATCATGTACAATGGAAAATAATACCAGCTTTCCCTCCTTCTTATTAAGCCCGGTGAACACCTCTACATCCCGCACGGAACCGTCGGCAAGCCTGTGTTTAAAATGAAAAACATTCCTCTTTTCGTTTTTAGCTCCGTCTATTTCTTGATTTATTTCCTCCGGAGAAAGGGTATCAATATCGGATATTTTCATTTTCTTTAATGTTTCCCGCGGCCATCCGTAAAATTCAATGGCAGCCGGATTGGCATCCAAAATTTGTCCGCTATCCGGATCGATCACAAGCATAATAATATGCTTATTTTCAAAAAGGCTGTGATACCTGTTTTCACTCTCTATAAGTTTTTTACGAGCATTATATCGCTCCGTAATATCTTCTATCATGGCAATTCCATCACCCAAGTTATTCTCCGTGTTATTCAACGGATGAAAGATAACCCGCACCGGTACTGTCTTTCCTGATGTAACTGATCTGTACTTTCCCTCATATTCGCTTTTCTTGCCATCTAATGCTTTTTTGACCGCTTCAACAATCTTTACATCCGGAAGCTCAGTCATATTCAAGCCGATTATTTTATCAGAGGTAGTTCCCAATATTTCAGTAAATCGTTTATTGCAGATAGTAATCTCTCCCTTCTCATTATAGTGCAATATTCCAATGGGTGATTTCTCAAATATGGTTTGATATAGATCGATTCCCAACTCGTTAGTCGATCCCTTGCCAGAAGTTCTCTCTTGAATCTCCTCATTTATTCCATCCAATAATTCGCGAATTTTCGCTATATCATCCTGCTGAATCCCATTGGTTGATTCAAGCAGCTTACTCACCTTTTCCAGATTTCCGACTATTCGATCTGATTTATTCATAAACCGATATTGTGTACCCGCTGCCTTTTAAACTTTTAGCCGCGTATGTATTGAGTTAGCGCCACGTTTTGAATTGGCTTTAATTAATTTCTCTTGTTGATGATAGATCATTTCCTGATAAAAAAATTATACTAATTTGATCATCATAAACATTTAATTTTTGCATTAAAAGAGCACACGGCAGTGAAGTTACCCCGATATTCATACTTTATAATCTATAATTATAATAATATCAATGGCTTATATAATTTTATAAACGAAACTGAGAAAAATGGATTGACCTTGAATAGTTGGCGGATAAAAGGACAACGATTGAACCGTGAGGAGAATCCTTTCATACCGGCGAGTAGCGAATTTTAAAGTTTTTGAGTGATATGGACCATTGAAAGGATTCCACGGTGAACTCGTGTCCGCCGCCAAGTATTCACAGTCTTGACTTTTTGGTTCCTTTTGGGTCAAGCCAAAAGAACATACTACAGTAATACCTTTAAACCATAAAAATGGGGCAAGTCCTCCACACGGCAATCTTGTTGTTTTATATCAACCTGATTTTATTAAATTCTTTGCTGTGTCCTTCTTCATCCGGTTTTACTCTCAATATCATCTCTTTATACCAAGTTTTTGATCTATACAGTGGCACTATCATTGATTTGGGCATCCCTTCCGGACAGTTGCTGCCACTTTTTTGTATTGCAGCTTGTAATGGATAACCCATAATTTGGAATGATTATAATCATTTACAGGCTTATCCTCTTATCAAACATAAACGTTACAAACTTTAAAGAAATAACTTCAGGATATGCAGGAACGAACTTTCTCTTACGACAGCGATGAAATAAAAGTAACCTGGGATAAAAAACGGTGTATCCATGCGGAGGAGTGTGTGCATGGATTAAATGATGTGTTCGATCCCGATCAAAAACCCTGGATACAACCTGAAAAAGGGTCCGTTGATGAAATTACAGAAGTGATTGAACGATGCCCGACAGGTGCGCTTCATTATGAAGTGAAAAACGGAGACCGATCAGAAAAACCATCCTCAAAAAACCGAATTAAACTCCGGGAAAACGGTCCCTTATATTTTTTCGGTGACCTGGAAGTACAGGATGCTGAGGGAAATACTGTTTTAAAGGACACCCGTTTTGCTTTATGCCGATGTGGGGCTTCCGCCAACAAACCTGCCTGCGACAACTCTCATGAAGATTTAAACTGGAGTGCTGATGTTGGCGCGGATACTTCCGGTATGGAACAGATGGACGAGGAAAACCAGGATACGTTGTTGATCAAACTTATGAAGAACGGCCCGGTACTGCTCGAGGGCATATATACGTTGGAATCATCCAAAATTGGCGAAGTGACATCCTCAAAAGGTATTGCACTTTGCCGGTGCGGTGGTTCATCCAACAAACCCTTTTGTGACGGGACACATAAAGAGATTGGGTTTGAAGCCGAATAACCTGTACGCCGGAGAGTGGCCAGGCCATCCCGATCGTTCGGGGCTTCTCCGGCACCCATGACCCGGAATCGAGTAAAACCCGAACATCCTTATGGTGATCAAATGAATTGAAATCGAACCAGAATGAATGAGTCCTTAAACACAATTTGTAGAAACGGGCAGGCTGCCCGTTGTACATAGATCTGACCTCATCCGATGACTTGCTCTATTCTAAATTCCTAACCTTTTTCACTTTACTCGTTCCGAAGGTCCTCCTTCGGAATGCTAAACCGAAGCTCCGCTTCCATTCCTCCGTCACCTCACCCAAATGGAATCAAATTCTACAGTTGTATTACCAGAAGCAGAGCTTCTACGAGTGTGTTCCGAAGGAGGACCTTCGGAACAAGTTAAACCGTATAAGAAATCCGCGAAGTTTCTTTTTTTGGATTTAGGATTGTATGAAAATCCGGAGAATAAACTTACTCCAAAACTTCGCGGATTTTTCCAACCTGATCCGAAGCAACACTATCCGGATAACCCCCAAATTCCTGCAGAATATAGGTTGAAAGCCCGGCAACCTCCTCATCACTCAAAAAGTCATGCGGGGGCATTTGAATTTCATAATCGGGAGTATTCTGACCGGATAGAATCACCGTTAAAAGCGAATCTTTGTGTTGTATTTTTGTTGATCCTTTAATCGGCGGAAAACGCCCGGCTACTCCTTCTCCATTTCGCTGGTGGCAAGCCGCGCAGTACAATTCATAAATCCTCTGGCCTGCCACTCCAATTTCTTTCTGCAGATTATCCTCGACCTCATCAGGGTATCGAATATTGCTGGCTGTTCGTTTTACTTCTTTCATTTTGGCCAGTTGTTCCTCTCCATAATGATTCCCTGTCTCCTTTATACATCACCCGCCAAATTTTTCCTTTCACGGAATCGCTGATATACAATGATCCATCCGGACCCACCGCCAATCCCATCGGGCGATAGTTTGAATCGTTTGTATTTACCACCGGATCAACCTCTGTAAATCCGTTTGCAAAAACATCCCAATCCTGGGAGAATTCTCCATCTTTATAAGGCACAAATCCCACAAAATAACCGGCCTGCGGGTAGGGATTTCGAATGGTTGATCCGTGAAATGCGATGAACGCCCCATTCCTGTAATACTCCGGGAACTGGTCGGCTTGATAGAACTTCAAATCATTCGGTGCAAAGTGACCCGGAAATCCAACCAGCGGATCATCAAACTCACTGCATCGCCCGATTACTTTTCCATCCCCACCATACTCCGGCGCCAAAACTTTCTTCTCTTGAAACTGATCGTAAAAACAGTAGGGCCATCCAAAGTTTGATCCGTCTGCAACCCTGGCAAATTCCTCGGCCGGCAGCACGGCATTATCCCAGGCGGTAAACAGCTGAGGCCACATGCTGTGAAGATTATCGCGGCCGTGTTGTACCACATAAAGTTCGTTATCAACCGGATTCCAGTCCATCGCCACAATACTGCGCAGGCCGGAAGCATATCTCTTTCCGGTTGGATTTAAGACAGAGTTATTTTCTGCATTCGAACTTTTCTGTTGAACCTGGTTGAATTGATTCGACTGAAACTTCCAGATTCCTGCATGATCTTCAAGAATCGGGCAGGGATCTTGTCCCGGCGAACCCGGAATACGATTCTGCTCCTGGCACGCATCCGAGGGTGCTCCATAAGCCGTGTACAGATTTCCTTCACCATCAAATGAGAGAGGTTTTCCAATATGCTCATGATGACCGGGATCGTGATCGTCAATCACAATGGTATCGCGGCGGGTGGTATCTGGAATCAACTCACCGGGAATCAATGGATACCGAAAAACATACAGATGTGTGCTGTAATAGAGATAACCGTCGTGAATCTCCATACCGGTTTCGTAATTCCCCCGGGTCTGATCCAGGCTGAATGTTTTGATGATATCTGCTTTTCCATCTCCGGTCGTATCACGAAACGCTGCAATTCCGCCGGTTTCATAAGCTCGCTTCAACTTTACATAGATATCGCCATTTTCATTTACCACAAGATGGCGGGCCGGGCCAACACTATCGGCCACCACTACTGCTTCGAAGTCATCGGGCAGAGTAAGCCCTCCATCATCCCGATCACCGGGCGGAAGTTGAACACGGTTTTCAAACTGACAAGAGATGGAGCTTATCAGAAGAAAACCAAAGAGGGCTGCAGATTTCAACAGAAAAAGAATCTGTCCCGTGAAAAAGTTTTTATGTAAATATTGTTCGTTCAAAAAAAGAATCCCTGAAAATTAGCATCGGAAAATTAGGTAATAAATATATAAGTTCGAGCACATATTCGAATTGAATATTTTTCATGATGGTTATTCCTCGTAATGACGACATGAAAACATATAATAGAATTCAATCTAATAAACGCAGATACTTACATGAACAGACGGAGATTTTTAAAAGTAATCGGAGGATCAGTTTTAGCAGCACCTTCACTTTTATCCGCTTTACCGAAAATCAGCAAACAGGAACTTTTTGAAGTCACTCATTTTACGGAGCCGGGCAGTTTTACATCCGGTGCGGAAGGGCCGGCCGTGGATACAGATGGAAATCTCTACGCTGTGAATTTTGCCCGGCAGGGAACCATCGGAAAAATCACACCAGGTGGAAATGGCTCTGTTTTTATAGAACTGTCTGATGGGAGCATTGCCAACGGAATTCGATTTAACAGCCGGGGTGAAATGTTCCTGGCGGATTATGTGAATCACAATGTGCTGAAAGTGGATATGGATTCGAAAGAGATCTCTGTATTTGCGCATGAACCAAGAATGAATCAACCCAACGACCTGGCAATCGGAGCCAATGATATTTTGTACGCGAGTGATCCCAATTGGAGTGAATCCACCGGTCAGCTTTGGCGGATTGATACGAACGGAACCACAACACTACTTGAAGAAAATATGGGAACGACCAATGGCGTAGAGGTCAGTGCGGATGAGAAGAAGCTTTATGTAGGTGAATCGGTTCAGCGAAAAGTGTGGCAGTACGATCTGTCTGAAGCTGGAGAGATCAGCAACAAACGAATTTTGATAGAATTCCCCGATTTTGGATTAGATGGAATGCGATGTGATCAAAAAGGAAACCTTTATATCACCCGCCACAGCAAAGGCACGGTTGTAATCGTTTCGCCGGAGGGAGAAATTATTCGTGAAATTAAGATGGCGGACGGAAAAAACATTACCAATCTTGCGTTTGGCGGGCCGGATGGTAAAACTGTTTACTGCACCGTTGCCGATATTGGAAATATCCAGCTGTTCAGAACAGATACACCGGGAAGAAGCTGGAAGTTGTTTGATAGATCTTGAATAGTAAAGTGTAAGTTACCTTATAGAGATCCCCAGGGACAAACTTGCGCCAGTATAGATTTTTTGGGTAAAAAAAGGATTTCATTGCTCAGCAAGCACTGCTACATACATCGGCTCGCCGAGCCGATCTTCATTTTGTAAATCTATCCTGTCGGAAGTACATTACAGGTCGATGATTTTAATTCAAAAGTGTCCCCCTTCGAAGGGGGCAATGGGGGATGGCCAATCCTGAAAACAATTAACAAATTTAGTTATTGAATGAAGACATAAAAGTCATCCCCCCTGAACCAACTTTGTTGATTTCTCCCCCTTCAAAGGGGGAATTTATTAACCAACTTAAATTCAAATAAACAGCTCAAAACAAATGGATCACAACACCCAAAAAACAACACGAAAATCTGCCATCAAATCAATGTTTAGTGGACTCCTGGCTGCCGGTGCCGGACTTTTCGGAATCTCACAGGCAAAAGCTGCTTCAAGTGAAGAATCTTCTAAACCGATTACATCCATTACCGGTAAAAATCAACAAGGCGAAGTTCCGCTTTTTTCAAGCGTAAAAATTCATGACGGCCTTGTGTACGTAGCCGGAAAAGGCGAACACGGAGAGGGAGATATTACGGTTCATACCAATTCGGTATTAGATCAGATTGAAGAAGCTCTTGAAGAAGCGGGGTCATCCATGGACAGAGTCCTGAAGGTGAATGTGTACCTTCATGATATCCGCGATTATGATGGTTTGAATGCGGCCTACCGCGGTCGGTTTGGAGACAGCCCGCCTGTTCGCACAACCGTTTCCTGCCACGGCGGAATACCCGGAAATTCACTGGTTGAAATTGACTGTATTGCCGCTCTTTAATCGTAATCTAAACTATTTGCAATTATGACCTGCTCACTATTTAAGGTTCATTTTAAACAAACCGCTTCGTTATTCATCACACTAATCCTGCTTTTACCATCCCTTCTGTTTGCCCAGAATTATGATCTCCTGCTAAAAGACGGACATGTCATAGACTCAAGAAATGAGATTGACGGTGTTTTTGATATCGCTATTTCCGGTAACACCATTGCCCGTGTTGCAGCAAATATCCCGGAAAATGAGGCGAAGAAAGTTGTGGACGCCTCCGGGCTCTATATCACTCCCGGCCTGATAGACATGCACAGCCACAATTTCTACGGTACGGAACCTTATCGCGCCTACAGCGATGGTTTTAATGCACTTCCCCCGGATGGTTTTACATTTCGATCCGGTGTAACCACCGTGGTGGATGTTGGCGGTGCTGGTTGGAGAAATTTTCAGCAGTTCAAAGACCAGGTGATTGACCGGTCACAAACCCGCGTTCTGGCGTTTATCAACATTGTGGGCGATGGTATGAGTGGCGCGCCCGAACAGAATCTTGCGGATATGGATCCGAGAATGACCTCGATTATTGCAAATCAACACTCTGAGATTGTAGGAGTTAAAATTGCTCACTACAACGGCAGAGATTGGGAGCCCTATCGCAGAACGGTCACTGCAGCCGAAAAATCAAACATCCCGGTGATGGTAGATTTTGGCGGAGCTATTCCGCCGCTTCCGATTGACAGTCTTGTGAATGATATTCTGCGTCCCGGAGACATCTACACACATGTTTATGGCGGTGGTGTGGAAGTCCGGCAGGCGGTAATTGATGAAAACGATCAACTGCGTGATGGTATGCTGGAGGCCCAGGAAAATGGAATCATTTTTGATGTGGGCCACGGAGGAGGCAGCTTCTTTTACAGTGTAGCCGTTCCGGCGATTGAGCAGGGATTGTGGCCAAATACCATCAGCACGGATATTCACATCGGCAGTATGAATGGCGGTATGAAAAATATGGCGAATCTGATGTCTAAATTTATGAATCTTGGGATGACTTTGAATGAAGTTATTGAGGCATCCACCTGGAAACCGGCACAGGTTATTCAGCGCGAAGAACTGGGACATTTAAGTGAAGGTGCCGTTGCGGATATTGCCGTTTTTAGTCTTCAAGAAGGAGATTTCGGGTTTATTGATTCCCGTGGATTCAGCCTCCCCGGATCTCAAAAACTACAACCGGAACTGACCATTCGCGCCGGGAGTGTAGTTTGGGATCTGAATGGACTGGCAGCTACTCCTTTTGAGGAATAATAAATCCCCCTTTGAAGGGGGAAAGTGATACCGATCTGATTTATCAGAATCGGGAGAACTCGGGGGATGTCACCGCACCACGCAGACACCCCTCTTGATTTCTCAAGAACAATTGAGAAATCATGTCTCCCCTCAAAGGGAGATTTTTAAACCCTCAACCTATTTCTTGTTTATGCTAAAAAATGTAACCCTATTAATCCTAATCCCACTTTTTACTATGACATGTGCAAAACCCGACAATCAAACCAATTCAGAAAACCTCTATGATTACGATGTGGAGGAGCGAATTTCGGAGCTGGGAATTGAACTGAGCCCTCCAACTCCACCGGTTGCGAATTATGTGAAAGCTGTTCGAACCGGAAATCTCATATTTCTCTCAGGTCATGGTCCCGACAAACCAGAAGGAGGACTTGTTACCGGCCGTGTGGGTACGGATCAGATTACCGTTGAAGAAGCCAAAGAAGCCGCTCGATTGACAGGAATTTCTCTCATCAATTCCCTGAAGGCTGAGATTGGCGATTTGAACAAAGTAAAACGAATTGTAAAAGTGCTGGGGATGGTGAATGCTGAACCCACTTTTGGCGACCATCCACAGGTTATCAACGGTTTTTCTGATTTGATGGTTGAAGTTTTTGGTGATCGCGGAAAACATGCGAGATCTGCGGTTGGGATGGGCTCCTTGCCAAGTAATATTCCCGTAGAAATTGAGATGATTGTGGAGGTTGTGGATTAAATTCCCCCTTTGAAGGGGGAAAGTGAAATGAGCGTATAGCGAATGAACTCGGGGGATGTCTCAAGACTCGTGCCGTTAACACCCCTCTGAGTTTTTCAAGAACATTTGAAAAACTCTGTCTCCCCTCAAGGGGAGACTTAAAACCCCTAATTTTTTAATCAAAAATAAACCAATGTTAAACCGACGAACGATGTTAAAAATGCTTGCAACTCTTCCGTTTATGGGTGGGCTTGCGGGATCAAATGCGATCAGAAAAGTATCAGGTGAAAAATTGACTCGGCCGAAATACAGCCGCGATTTCTTCACAGAACTGGGAGTGAAACCGTTTATTAATGCCTGGGGCACGATTACGGCGAAGTCGGGATCGCTGATGCACCCGGAAGTGATTGAAGCATACAATTATGCTTCTCAACAGTTTGTGGATTTGAATGAGTTGCAAGACAAAGTCGGCGAGCGAATTGCAGAGATGCTGAAATGCGAGGGGGCAATGGTGACGGCAGGTGCAGCTTCTGCATTAACACTGGGTACAGCTGCAACGATTACGGGTAAAGACCCTGAAAAAATTCGGACACTGCCCAATCTGCCCGGAGAACAATTGGAAGTGATTATTCAAAAAACCCACCGTTTTGGCTACGATCATGCCGTTCGGAATACGGGCATAAAAATGGTTGAAGTGGACGGTCCGCAAGAGATGGAAAACGCGATTAATGACCGGACGGTGATGATGCTCTTTTTTAACGCCGCCGGCGAGCATAGCGTAAGTCATGAGCAGTTTGTTCAGATTGGCAAAAATCACAATGTCCCCACATTTATCGATGCGGCGGCTGATGTTCCTCCTGTTGAAAACCTTTTTAAATACACAGAAATTGGATTCGACCTTGTAACCTTCTCGGGCGGAAAAGCCATTCGGGGGCCACAGAGTGCCGGGTTGCTGTTCGGCCGAAAGGAGTTGATTGAAGCGGCTCGGCTCAACACGGTTCCACACAGTGATACCATTGGGCGTGGCATGAAAGTGAATAAAGAGGAGATCTTAGCAATGATGGTAGCGTTGGAAAAATATCTTGAACGCGATCATGAGAAAGACTGGAAAGAGTGGGAAAATCGTGTAGCCCGAATTGATGAGGCTGTGAGTACTGTTCCATCCGTAGAGACGAATCATTATGTGTTTCCCGTTGCCAATCATGTTCCCCATCTGTCCATCAAATGGGATCAGGAAACGATCCAAATTACACCTCCCAAGCTGCGTGAAAATCTGGAAAGCGGGTATCCATCTATTGTTACGTTTGGAGGCGATGAATCGGTTGAGGTCAGTGTGTTTATGATGCAGCCGGAGGAGGTTGGCATTGTAGCCAAACGGCTGAAAGAGGAACTGGAAAATGCTATGGCATAAACGTACGCCGGAGAGCTTCTCCGGCACTGATTGAATATAACAAGTTTTATGACCCTCAATTATGATGAATTTTTTGGATAAACCCGAACCGATATATCAAACCCTTTTAACAATTTGTAGTAACGGACAGGCTGTCCGTTGTACATAGTACACCGGAGAGCTTCTCCGGCTCCAGGATACTTCGTTAAGACAAAATAACCCTTTTCGATTGATACTGACGGATTGGCCCGAATAATTGTATGAAACTTAATATAGAATAATAGAAACGGGCAGGCTGCCCGTTGTACTTAATATGAATCAACCTAAAAAATTTCTCGAAATCGGCGCAATCTTCATGGCACTTGCAGTAGTTTTCGGAGCATTTGGCGCTCACATTGTTGAGGGAATGTTAACTCCGCAGCGCTTTGAAGTGTATCAAACTGCCGTTCAATACCACTTCTATCATGCACTTGGTTTATTGATCGTTGGCACTGTCTCATACCACATCAACAACAAATGGATGAAATGGAGTGGGTACTCCCTGATCGCCGGTATTCTCATCTTTTCAGGCAGCCTCTATCTCCTCACGCTTTTGGATATCGGATGGCTCGGAGCTATTACTCCCATCGGCGGTGTTGCTTTTATTCTTGGGTGGATATTTCTATTTATTGCTGTTCTGAAAAAAGAGTAACAAGTAAGTGCACGGGCTTCAGTTGAACCATCACACTTTCTAAAAATTTTGTTACTATATTTTAACATCCAACTATATCATAAAGTGAAGGCTTTGCAAAACTATGACCGTCATCCTGAACTTGATTCAGGATCTCCTGATACTGGCTATAAAGACGAATGGAGAATCTGAATCGAGTTCAGATTGACGCATACCCACGGTTTTGCAAAGCCTTCAAAGTGTTTTTTTTTATGATATCAGCAGCTTGGGATTTAAAAAATTCTTAAGAGGAAAATAGAATCATGAGTTCCGGAGATACCCGCCGTAAATTACTCAAGATCGGGCTGACAATTGCCATAGTCATCCTGCTTATTCTTGCCGGAATCCAGATTTTTCTGAGTTTTTACATAGATGATTTTGTTGAAAGCCGGCTTGTTGATGCAGTAAATCAACAGACTCAAAATCAATATGAAATGAATGTCGGGGAGCTTTCTCTCAGTGTCTGGAATCGTAAAATGGAGCTGAATGATGTGAGCCTTCACCCCACCAACTCATCATCTACTGCTCCCAAAGTTGACTTCGATCAATTGTCAGTCACCGGCATACAATTTCTTTCATATCTGCTGAATGGATCTGTAAACCTTGGCGATGTTCAACTGATCCATCCTGTTGTAACTCTTATAGAAAACAGTCCGGATTCTCTTGCATTTCTGAACCGGCAAGATGATTCTTCAAACCTAATAAAACCACCGGATGTTATTGTTGATCGGTTTACCGTTGAGGACGGTTCAGTGATTGTTCAAATCTCCGGGCAGGACAGTTCCAGGGCTGAACTCCATAATTTTGACTTGACAATTTCAGGAGTTCGGGTTGATTCATCAAGCAGGCTCACCTCTCCTTTTTTTAACTTTGAATCGGTTACAACATCAACCGGAAAGATCCGGTATGCTTTTAAAAACGGTCTTTATACACTCGAATCTCATCAAACCGAATATTCCACTGCTAAAAATATTGCTTCGATCGATTCACTGAAATTGATACCGAAGTATCCCCGGTACGAGTTTGCACAGCAGATTGGTCATCAACAAGACAGGATTTCTTTAACCGTGGATCAGGTAAGTCTTGAAAATCTCAATATTGATTCGGTCAACACGGGCAACTTCATCGCCGAAAAATTGATTATCGACAAGGCAAACCTGGACGTTTTTCACAGTAAACTTCTGCCGGATGATCCTGATCGGGTGAAGACGTTTCCTCATGTAGCGTTCAAAAATCTCAATTTTCCCGTTACTATAGACACTATTGCAATCAACCAATCCGAAATCAGTTACAGCGAGCATCTGCCGGATGTGGATCGGCCTGGAACCGTTACGTTTGCAAACGTGAATGGCGTGTTTGCCAACGTAACGAACGACTCAACGACCATTAGCGGGGGACATGAAATTACCCTGGATGTAACATCGGACGTGATGGGAAGCGCAGAACTGGATGCTCATTTTGTATTTCCTATGGATGAGAACGGAGACCATACTGTGCGGGGAACGCTTGCCGGCATGCAAGCCGCCCAACTAAACCCGATCCTGGAACCGGTGGGACTTGTTCGTGCTGAGCGGGGCACCATTCATTCCCTGCAATTTTTGATGAATCTCGGCGCAGACTCTGCATCCGGCTGGACCCAACTTGTGTACAGCGATCTGAAAATTGCCGTACTCAATACCGAGAATGTAAACGATGGAGGCAGCCGGTGGTTTAAAACAATGCTTGCAAATTTGATAAAAATAAAGGAGGATAATGATCAAGATCCATTCCGCAGAGGTGAAGTTTCCAAAGAACGCAAACGAACAAAATCAATTTTCAGCTATTGGTGGAAGTCATTATCTACCGGTTTGAAAGATAATGTAGGATTATGACCGATAGGAGCGTAATTCCGGTTGTTCGCGAATAATTATATGCAATCAAGTTAATAATCATCACATAAATAAGGCTGATCGTATTTAAACTCTATTTCTATGGACAAATATCCACTTGTTATTCGGTCTCTTATCCTGTTATCGCTCGCATTTCTGATTATTGCTGCGCTTATCATCACAAAAACACTTCTCGTTCCTCTCTGCTTTTCCATACTCCTTGCATACCTGCTTTACCCGGCTGCAGAACGGCTCGAAAAAAAAGGGTTGTCAAGAATCCTCACCAACTTTGTACTCATTATTTTTACAACGGTGATAGTCATTGGATCTGTTTATGGTATGGCTCTGTTAGTAGCTACATTTACAGCAGATCTTCCTGAGATACAGGAACAGTTTCGACAGAATCTAAGCAGTTTCCAGCGTTCACTCGGTAGTTTAATCGGGGTTCAGGAAAGTGAACAAGATTCAATGATTAAAAATGCTGTAGGAAACACAGGCCAATATCTACAAACATTTTTTACGGCAACAGCAAACTCAATTCTGGCTGTAGCACTTGTTCCCGTGTACACATTTCTTCTTCTTTTTTACCGGGATAAGTTCAAAAATTTTATCCAGTTGTTGGTTCCTGACGATAAACAGAATATTGCCGATAATATCATTGAGCAGGCATCTGAAGTTGTGCCAAAATATATGAAAGGACTTTTTATTGTTTGTTTTGTGCTGATGGGGATCAACTCCCTGGGATTTTATCTTATTGGTGTTCAGTATGCCATTTTATTTGGAATTATCGCGGCGATCTTTAATCTCATTCCTTACCTGGGCACAGTTATAGGATATGGAATTGTCTTTATTTTTGTAGTTGCAACCCAATCGCCCGGTGTTGCACTTGGTGTTGTGGGGCAGTTCTTTGTGGTGCAGTTTTTCGAGAACAATATTCTCACTCCCAATATTACAGGCTCCTATGTTCAGATCAATCCGCTGGTCATTATCTTTTCACTGATCGCGGGAGGCATGATATGGGGCATGCCCGGAATGTTTATGGTTATTCCCTACCTGGCCATGATGAAAATTGTTTGTGAAAATATCGAATCACTCAAACCGATTGGATACCTGCTTGGAACGCGCGGGACGGAACGGCACACTATCCAGCTCAGTTTTCTTCAATCCGGTCAAGATTCCGAGTAATCTTTATTTCGTATTCTAAATTTCTGAACTATCTATGTTTGATTGGGTAAAAAATATCATTGAGTCGATTGGGTATCCCGGAATTGCTTTTTTGATGATTCTTGAAAACATCTTTCCGCCTATTCCATCGGAGGTAATCATGCCGTTTGCCGGATTTGTAACGGAGCAGGGAGAACTTAATTTCTTTGGAGTGATAGTTGCGGGTACTTTCGGTTCAGTTCTTGGAACGATTCCATTTTATTACCTCGGATTAAAAATTGGCGAGGATAAAATTAAGAGTTGGGCACAAAAATATGGGCGATGGATAATGTTGAGTCCTAACGATATCGACAGAGCCACCCGGTGGTTTGAACGGCATGATGCCTCTTCCGTATTCATTTGCCGCTTAATTCCCGGTATACGAACACTCATCTCCATTCCCGCCGGAGTTGCACGCATGAACTTCTTTAGTTTTATCTCTCTGTCTGTTGCCGGCACTACAATTTGGATAGGTTTGCTAACCTACTTTGGACAGATACTTGGCCGAAATTACCACCGAGTTGAGGCTTACCTGGACCCTGTTGGATTCGCTGTTTTTGGATTCATTATACTCTCTTATATCATATATATCATCAGAAATAAATAGTGTTTATTAGAGGGCTTTGCAAAACCGTGGTTATTGGTCAATCTGAACTCGATTCAGATTCTCCATTGGTCTTTATAGCCAGTATCTGGAGATCCTGAATCCCCGAGGGATCCATGGAAAAGTTCAGGATGACGGTCGAAAGTTTTTGCAAAACCTTCTGCTGAGAAACATGCCGGAGGCGTCGGCACTAGTTCTGATTCTCCAGGGATATGAAGTTCAGGATGACGGTCAGAGTTTTGCAAAACCTTCTATTAGAAAACATGCCAGAAGCATCGGCACTTTTCCCTCGCCTTGATCTTGACGTTTTTCTTAGGGTATAATGAGCTTTCTAATAACACTAAATAGATGCAGAAGCTCCTCTTTGCAAATTCAGATCATCTGTTATATTGTAAATAGAAACACGAAAAACTATACCCAAAACGGTCGTGATTATGGATACCCAATTGCTTTCAGAAAAATGGTTTTTAAATCAAATAAAGCTTGCAATTCTTTTGTTATTCATAATTTTTCCGGCATCACTTTTTGCCCAAAATGAAATTGAAAGGGGCAGAATTTCACTGCAGGGTCTCCAGGAATTTGGATTTACAGCAAATATTGAGGGCAGCCGGCAAGTAGTGGATCACGATTCTCTAACCCCTTCCGTGATACGTCAGCAGGCGATCAATCAACTTGTAGAAGCCGGAATTAGATTTATATCTGATGAAGAGGTAGAATCTTCCGCCGACATTCCCTTTCTGTATATGCATATTAATACCATGAGATTGGATAACGGGCTTATTCCCTTTTCGATAAATCTTCAGCTTTACCAGCCTGTAAAACTCATCTTAAACAGAGATCTTCAAACATCAGCCAGTACCTGGGATACCGGAATGGTTGGCATTGTCTCGCAGGATCGGCTTCCGCTGATAAACCAGGCGGCAGAAAATGTAATAAATCAGTTTATTGATGATTATAAACAGGCGAATTAAAACTGGGTCCGCTTATGAACATTCAAAAATTCCGCGACTATTGCCTGTCTTTTCGAAAAGTAAACGAGGAGTTTCCGTTTGATAATAACACGCTCGTGTTCAAAGTAAAGGGAAAGATATTTGCACTTTGCAATGTGGATCAATTTGACAGCTTGAATGTAAAATGTGAACCGGCTAAAGCTATAGAGCTCCGTGAAAAATATCCCGACATTGTTATTCCCGGTTATCATATGAATAAGAAACACTGGAACACTGTAAAGATGCCTAACAATCTCCCGGATGATTTGCTTAAATCATGGATCATGAATTCCTATGACCTGGTAGTAGCAAAATTGCCAATGAAAGATCAGGAGACGCTGAAATAATAGATTTATCGATAATGTAAAGCTCTTCTATTACAATTTATATTTTATCCACTCTAAACATTCCGTAGAATTCGTATACAAACGAACGAATCTTCCACCTCTCAATTGTTAAACTCCGTAGATGAGCGCTAAAAATTCAATCGAACGGCCTAAAGAAAACGATTTTCTTAATGGCGCAATTGCTGTACTCCTGCTCATAGCTGTTATGGCAGCTTCCTACTGGGTGGTGGGAGATATGACTGACGGAAACGTGACTATCTATCATGTGTTTGTAGCTGCATTCATAACGGCTGCAACCACAGGTTTCGGGGCAATACCTTTTTTATTTATAAAAAGTTTCGACAATAAGTGGCTTGGAGTTGGAAATTCAGTTGCCGCCGGCCTGATGCTCGGGGCAAGCATCGGGCTTGTTTATGAGGGTTTTACGATTGAAGGGGTGGAATATAGCATCATTAAAGTTATCGGCGGCCTCATTGCAGGCGGAATACTGGTGTTGCTCTCTCATAAGATTCTTGACAATACCGATGAAGATTATTCGATAGGACAGGTAACCGGTGCAAGCGCCATTAAAATGTTGATGATTGTTGGTATTATGACGGTTCACTCATTTGCTGAAGGAGTTGGCGTTGGAGTATCGTTTGGCGAAAGCTCATCCTTTGGCTCCTTCATCTCCATTGCAATTGCCATCCATAACATACCGGAAGGGCTGGCTATCAGCCTTATTCTTATTCCGCGCGGAACTACTGTTCGGAAGGCGGCTTTTTGGAGTATATTCAGCAGCCTGCCTCAGCCCATTATGGCCGTTCCGGCGTTTTTATTTGTACTGGCATTTAAAACCTACCTGCCCATTGGCCTGGGAATTGCTGCAGGCGCTATGTTCTGGATGGTTTTCAGGGAACTTTTACCTGATGCCCGCGATGAGTTAAAGTCTCACCGTGTATATATTTTAATGATCATTACAGCTATAGCTATGATTCTTTTTCAAATAGTCCTGGATGCGTAAAACTAATTATCATCCCCGCCAAGCAGATCCTTTATCCTGTTTTCGAGTTGCTGCAGTAAACCACCGGTCATCGCTTCTCGAATTGCTCGTTCAATCAATGGCTCCATTATTTGTTGCATACTCTGTTTTATAGTATTACTCCCATTACGGCCAATTCCCTCAAGCTCAAAAGTCTCAATACTTGCTTCTGCTGTTCTTTCGCGGTCAATTGTACTGCTCACTCTAACTGTCGCATTTTCCATTATCAGATAATCAATCACCACAACCGGTTCATCATCCTCCTCCGAAAGATTCATATTCTCATTCAACTGCCTTAGATTGATGCCAAATCCCTGTTGCTCGAAAAAAAGCCTTGCACCGGATATCCGAATATTTTCGATAAGAATTGTATCCGATAACATGGTTGTCAGATCAAATTTCAAATGGATTTCATCCATCTCTATTGCCGGTTGATCACTGAATTGTCCGGGATTATAAACTACAAATTCATTGATTTCACTTGATCCATTCCAAACAGAAACATTAACATTACCAACCTTCACCTCTGTTTGATACAACTCCGACCCACTCGTTTCAATTGTTGATTTCACAATACCGTCAATAGTCACATTCAAAATGATAAATACGGCGGCTAATACAACAAATATTCCTACAACTATTTTTAGTCCTTTTTGCATCATCTTGTCATTTTTAAAGATTAGAAAAGTACATTATTCGAGGGCTTTGCAAAACCGTGGTTATTGGTCAATCTGAACTCGATTCAGATTCTCCATTCGTCTTTATAGCCAGTATCTGGAGATCCTGAATCCCCCGGAGGAACGATGGGAAAGTTCAGGATGACGGTCAGAGTTTTGCAAAGCCTTCTATTCAACTATTCCAAAACAGGCTCATAGCAGATCAGGCTCATTTATAATTATTTAACATTAAAGTCTTTTCTATCAATGAGTTCAGTGAATTCAGAAAGTAAAATTTATTTACAGATAATTATAAATAATTCATAAAACTTTATATATTTGGAAGCGCTACCAAAGCAATTTTTATCGTATAGGGTTATCTGTTATTTATGAAAAATTCTGTTCTGTTTTCTGATAACAAAGTATCATCAAATAATAACTATCCTCTTTTTTCGAAGCTTGAAAACATGGAGCACGAACAACTTGTATTTTGCTCTCGCCCAGAGGTCGGGTTGAAAGCAATTGTTGCAATCCATGATACCACACTCGGGCCCGCTTTAGGCGGCACCCGAATGTGGAATTATGCTTCCGAAAATGAGGCCATCAAAGATGTTTTAAGACTTTCCCGGGGCATGACCTATAAAGCAGCTATATCGGGCCTGAATTTTGGGGGTGGAAAAGCGGTCATCATTGGCGATTCCAGAACTGACAAAACCGAAGAGATGTTTCGTGCTTTTGGAAAATTTATTGACGGTTTAGGCGGCCGGTATTTTACTGCCGAAGATGTTGGAATGACAGAGCGCGAAATGAGCTGGATTCATACAGAAACAGACTACGTAACCGGAATTCCAAAATCTCTTGGCGGCAGTGGCGACCCCTCACCTGTAACTGCTTATGGCGTGTATATGGGAATAAAAGCGGCCGCAAAAAAAGCCTATGGCAGTGATTCGCTCTCTGAAAAACGAATTGGAATTCAGGGTGCGGGCTCGGTTGCAACCTATCTTGCAAAACACCTGGAGAACGAAAATGTCAGCCTCTTTATCACTGATATTTTTGATGAAAAAGCCCATAAACTTGCAGAGGAGACAGGAGCAAAAGTTGTAAACCCCGATGAAATTTATACACTCGATCTCCACATATTAAGTCCTTGTGCACTCGGTGGAATTATCAATGAGGACACCATTCCCCATCTATCCTGTGATATTATTGCCGGTGGTGCAAACAATATTTTGGATGATGAACAAGAGCACGGACAGATGCTTCAGGACAGAGGAATTTTATACACACCCGATTACGTAATAAATGCCGGTGGAATCATCAATATATCAAGTGAACTACAAGCCCAGGGATATAATGAAAACCTTGCGATGGAGAAAACTGCTGAAATTTATGATACCGTTCTCAACATTTTTGAATATGCTGAAAATCATAATCTGACCCCGATTGAAGCATCCAATAAACTTGCCGAAAAGCGTATTCAAAATATTGGCAGTCTTAAAAATATTTTAACCTAATCTTAATCACATGAGCCAAAATAGATAAGACGAAGAGAGAGTTTAAAATGAGCAGGTAAGAGACCCATAGCTCACCATACAGGGCAACCCGGTAAAACGGGTTGCTTTTTTTATTTCCTGCTGTAAATAATTACCAGAGAAGATCGTATTGTGTTTGAATTCTCGAAATATCATTACTAAATACAGCATTATATATGCATAAAATTGTAAATAAAACTCTAACAAAGTTTAAAGAGTGATGGAAAATAATGGAAAGGTAAAAGAATCCGTTCGGGGCGGTATTACACTCGGATCAGCATTGGCAGTAACCATCTCATGGTCGGTCAACAAGTCGATCATATGGGCTATTATCCATGGAATTCTTAGCTGGTTTTATGTGATCTACTATGCCCTGTTTTATTAATCAGCCATTTTGATATTTTTTAGAACATCGTCAATAAACAAATTCAATACCTATGCATCGGTTTTCGAATACGTGGTCGTTAATGAAAAGCTCTTTCCGGGTTTTAAAAGAAGATGCCATGATCCTGATATTTCCAATTCTCTCAGGAATTTTTACGCTGCTCATAATTGGCAGTTTTATGTTGCCCTTTTTTGCAACGGGAAGTCTCGAATCCATCCGTTTTTTAGAGAACCAGCCCGGAGTGCTTGGGTACATTTATCTCTTTCTCTTCTATTTTCTCTCTTATTTTGTGATGTTGTTTTTTAATTCTGCATCGGTGGTATATGCCATTGAAGTGATGCGTGGCGGCAGACCCACAATTTCTCAAGCACTAAAAATGGTTACTCACAGAATTACTCCACTTTTGGGATGGACCTTCATTGCCTCAACAGTTGGTTTGATCATAAATTCTCTTGAAAACTCCTCCGATTCGATTGGAAAAATATTCTCAGCATTTTTGGGATTGAGCTGGACGGTTATCAGTTTTCTTGTTTTGCCTATTCTTATCGTAGAGGGAAAAGGCCCGGTCACCTCACTTAAACTGTCTGCAAAAATGTTAAAAAACTCCTGGGGTGAGCAGCTTATCGGTCATTTTAGTTTTGGATTACTATTTGCACTTATAAGTTTCCCGATTTTTTTCATCATTTTTCTGAGCTTGCAATTTGGTGGAGCCCCTGCAATTGCCGGTATTGCAGTTGGAGTACTTTTGGTGATTGGAATGGGGGTGGTACAGTGGTCCCTCCAATCCATTTTTATGGGGGCGATCTATCTTTTTGTAAGGAAGGAGAATATTCCGTCTTCATATTCAATTACTCAGATTAGCAATGCTTTTCACTGAGTTTAAATAATCTCACACATTCTCAATCTTTCAGATATACAGCCGTTATTTGATCGCCTGATTTCTCCGTATCTTTGCAACGATTTTGGGACCAAATTTTGTTTCAAATCACTCATAATCTGTAAGGATATTTAATATTTAAACATATGTCTCTGAAGAAAGAAGAATTTAAATTTAACGACAGACTAATCAAGGGAATTGAAGCCGAAGGGCGGTTTAAAATCAGTGTTGTAAAAACAACGGATGTAGTTCAAACCGCGAAGAAGAATCATGGCCTTTCCATGTTAAATACCGTACTTCTCGGGCGGACTCTCACCGCAGCGATGCTCCTTGCCTCGGAACTGAAAGGCGAAGAACGGATTAAAGTTCAGCTTCAAGGAAACGGGCCGGTGGGTCTTCTTGTAGCTGAAGCCAATCGTGTGGGAGAGATCAGAGGTTATTCCCAAAACCCGGCGGCAGAACTTGATTACAGTCAGCCGGATGTAAAAATTGGAGACGGAATCGGGCTTGGCCTTCTCACTGTATCAAAAACGCTTTACAATGAAGCCGAACCGCGAACCAGTACGATTGAGATTGTAGAGGGAGATGTACTCTCAGACATGGCTCATTACATGGTACAATCGGAGCAGGTATTGTCCGCTTTTCTGCTTGATGTTAGCCTTAAAGACAATGGGGATGTAAATCAAGCCGGGGGCGTGCTCATCCAAAGACTCCCTGAATCCGATGAATCAGTGATGGAATCACTGCAAAAAACAGTGAAGGAACTGCCATCTGTATCAAGTATGCTTGAAAACAACCAGTATATCGATTCCATAATGGAGAAAGCCTGTGAACCATTCACAATTAAAGAACTGGATCGACAGCCCGTTCACTTCTTCTGCCGTTGCAGCACGGGCAAGTTCAAAAATGCTCTCTCTTTGCTGAGTTACGAAGACCTGAAAGAAC
>JAXHMK010000012.1 GCA_034521495.1 Balneolaceae bacterium | reverse complement strand
CCATAACAGAAAGCATTTCCTATGAAGTTGGATTAGATGCAGAGCTTCCACGTGGGCATTCCGAAGGAGGACCTTCGGAATGAGTAAAGTGTTGATATCAAACAAACATTCGATATTATCTGTTTTAAATCTGATCGTTCTACGATTAAATCTTTATGAAAACCTTTAAAGAAACGCTTACTTTGCTGGTATGAATCAGAAAGATGATATACTGCGTATTCTCTCAAAAAACAAGGACACACTTTATTCAAAATATCCAATCAAATCACTTGCAATTTTTGGATCCGTCGCCAGAGAAGAAGAGAATGACGAAAGTGATGTCGATGTATTGGTGGAATTCAATGATAATATTGGAATTAAATTTATCGATCTTGCTGACGAAATCGAATCACTTTTAAATCGGCACGTGGATTTGGTTTCAAAAAAAGCGGTGAAGCCAAAGTATTACGAAACCATCAAGGATGAAATCATTTATGTCTAAGAGAGACGCGTCTTTACTTCTGGAAGATATGATTGAAGCTGCGAATAAGATTGAAAGATATACAGATGGAATGAGTTATGAAGCTTTCATCAATGATGAGAAAACAATCGATGCCGTAGTCAGAAACTTTGAAATTATAGGGGAAGCGGCTAATCGTTTAGGGACGGATTTTCATGAGGATCATGATGAAATTGAATGGCAGAGAATTCGTGGATTTCGTAATCGAATTGTTCATCATTATTTCGGAATCGATTATGAAATCGTTTGGTCTATTATCAAAAGCGACCTCGACAAACTGAAAAGACAGTTACAAAGTGTATTGGACAGGCAATAACAATTCTTTAGCGCAAGTACGAGAAATGGCACAAGCTGGGAAGCTTGTGCCATCCAATTTAATGAGTATATGCGTTTACTCGTACCTAAGGTCTCCTTTGGTACGCTTAACCCGAAGCTCCGCTTCTATTCATCAATCACAACAGAAAGTATTCCCTATTGAAGTTGGACCAGAAGCAGAGCTTCCACGTGGGCGTTCCGAAGGAGGACCTTCGGAACGAGTACTTAACGGGAGACATGGTATGTCTTCTCACTAATTCATCATTCACTGCTGTATCTAATTTCAACCCTAAACATCGATTAAAGCTAATATCAGACATACCATGTCTTACTAACAAATCAAACCATCCTCTTTAACAATCTCCCTAAAAACTTATTTCCATATATCTTGTTGATATGATTCATATCTGCAATCACAACTAACTCACTGCGGCTTCTTGAGAAAGCTACATTCAGTAATCTCGGTACACTCAAACCATTCTTCTCTTCATCAAATGGGCGGACGGAATAGTGGCGCGTTCGGCCTCGTTGCTCTTCGCCACTCATCACTGTATCAAAAATAATGTAATCTTTCTCCCTCCCCTGGAAGGTGTGAATGGTCCCAACCTCCACATTTCGTACTCCCGCATCATAGAGGCGATTTCTTAAATCATACACAGCACTTCGAAAGGGTACAATTACGCCAACCTGCTCCATAAAAATTCCCCGTCCCTCCATATTTGTAACGAGTCGTTCAATCACGCTTTGATGAACCAGATTCACGGGCTTAAACCCTCGGTCACTGGATTTCTGCTCCAAAACAGGTTTATACTTTGAGGTATCCACAAGATGAAAGGCCCGGTCTGAAAGTGTGTTTAATGACGTTTCTTTCAGTTTACCAGTTTTCAGCCGGCCCTCATAAAAAACCGTACTGATAATATCTGCCAGCGAGGATTCCAGCCGATATTGTGTATCAAAAAACGAGGTAAATTCAGGATTCTCATCATGCCAGGAAAACAGGTCTTCACTGCTGTCGGCGCCGGAGACTGTTGTGAATATATCCTGCTCCAAAAATTCACGAGAGTCTCGGTCTGATGTCAACGCTATGGGCGGAAGCTGCATAGGATCCCCTACAACCACCATATGCCATTTGGCGTGAGAAGCCAGAACCATCAGGTAAGGCAGATTGGCCATCGATCCTTCATCGACCACAACCGCATCAAACTCCAGATCGTGGAACAGGTCCGATGTACAAACCTTCGCCAACGTCGTAGCCACTAACTGCTTTTTCCACAACTCCTTTCGCTCGCTGACCTGCGTCAGCTCCTCAATCTTGTCTTCAAGCTCTTCGATTCCACCCGCATCTTCCAGCTTCTGCTCGATCAGCTTCAGTTCCAGTTCCTGGTTTGATGTCGGCTGCTTGCCATTTTTAAATCGTTTCTCAACCGCTTTCAACGCCGATTCCCGCCGGCTTAACAGATCGACCCATTCACCCGCTTCCTCTTTTCGATTTTGAATGGCTTTTTCGATCTGAACGGAAAACTGGTAAGAATCGAGTGTATCGTGATCCAGAACAGCATCTCCAAAACGGGTGATTTTTTGTGGGTTGATATCCAGATCAATTTCATCCAATGCATGGAGAGCACTCAAAAGGCCCACATCCACAGCGCGGTTGGTATTCGATGCGAACAACACCTTTTTCCCCTGAGCCAGGTAGTTGGCAATAATATATCCGAGTGTATCTGTTTTACCGGTTCCGGGCGGCCCCCAAATAAAGAGCGAGCGGCACTTCATCGCTTTTTGAATGGCATCAGATTGTGCTTCATTCCTTCTGCCATCCTGGATTACCTCACCATTGGATGGGATGATCTCATCCACCGGATTAAACAATCTCTCCAGCCGCTTTGCAGCTTCCTCTTTCCTGTCTAAAAGATTTTCTATTTCCGACAGGGTTCGCTTGAGAACAAAATCGTTTTCCCACTCCAGGTTCACTTTATCAATGGATGAACCTACCTTTTCCGGAAATCTCAGCACAACGGTTTTCTCCTCATATGAAACCGGATGAACCATCCAAACCTCTTCTCCAAGTTCAGCTTTAATCTCCTCTGCAAACCGGATGGAGGGTTGATGACATTCAAAACTATAATCAGCATAATCTCCAACACCGCTGTTTACAAGTTCGCCGTTGAATAAAATCTCTGTTGATGGTTTTTCGCGAACCGTCTCAATCTCCGATTCAAGAGCAGACTTCGCTTGACGGATCAGTTTCTCGATGTTCATTTTTTAAGTGAAAAGGCAAAGGTGAAAAGTGAAAAGTGTTATTTCAACTGGAAAGGTACTCAGCTTGTTGGGCAAATGAAATTGTTTGTTGTCGGTTGGGGTGCAGTACGCCGGACAGCTTGTCCGGCACGACAGGTTTTAATTTTGGAGAAAAATGGAAGATTGAATTATTGATAGATATTCAGGCATAATGTTTCGCAAACACCCACAAGTTTGATAATCAGTAACGGGCAAGCTGCCCGTTGTACAGTACCCTACTGATCCCACAACTCAGATCGAATCATCTCTGCGCTTTTTTCTGAAATGATATACTCAAGTTTAATTCGGCTTTTCTCGGGAACCTTGGCTTCAACTAATCTTGCACTGGCGGGAGTGTATACAATAAGATCTGTATTTCGAACAAAAAGCGGCAGCGATTTTCCATACGTGGCACCGGCTACAAACGCCCCTTCAAACTTAATAAGCGTTTTCAGCTCATCAATAATTTTGGGGATGCTGTCTTCTTCAGATGTAACGAGTCCAATCGCTTCAATACCCGACCTGTCAATAATCGATAGAAGAACATCCGCATCATAATGAAATACAACCGGGAGGAGACGAATGGCATCACTCAAATTTCGAAATTCATTCACCAGGTAGATCGGTACAAACAGGGCATCATACCGAACCAGGTCATCATAATCGGAAGCTTTGATAACCGAACTTTTTACGCCTATCTGATTTTTGATCGAATCAGATAGCAACTTTGCAAGCTCAATAGTTTCTCCAACTGTAGCGATACTTTGAATACGATCCGGCCACTCCATAAAACTGATCTGTTCTTCAAAAATGGCCTCTACTTCTGATTCATCTAACCCGTAGCCGATCAGCTCTTCCAACAACATCTGAAATTTTTCAGCGGCCAGCTCCAGGCGTTCCGATTTATCGAGCGTGGTACTTTGCTGTTTTACCAAAAATCCCCTGCCCTGTTCGCTCTCAATCAATCCTTCATCTGCCAGTTGCTGGTAGGCTTTTCGTACGGTATGAAAACTGGCTCCCAACTGTTTTCCCAATTCACGGGTTGATGGCAGCATCTCCCCCACCTGGAACTGCTTGGTGGTGATCATTAACCGGATGCGGTCTGCTATGTGTTTTGCGGAATGTTGCACGTTTCAGAATTCAGGATTTATTGTACAACGGGCAGCCCCGAATTGGGTCGGGACAGGCTTTGCCCGTTACCTTAATTGAAATTAAATCAATCAATCTGACAGCACCAACCGGATCTGTCAGCGTTGGGTCTTAGCGTTGGTCTGAAGAAATCCGTTGGTAAACTTTGAAACGACGCTGACAGGAGCTTCGCACGCTGTCACGTCGCTAAAAAGGTACAAGGTCTTTGATAAAACTTCAGGGCCGGTCAAGCTGATTGCGGAGTGTTGCAAAGGGGTGTGTTTAAGGTTCCAGGTCTAAAATTGTAAAACGGTCAACCTGACCATTACTGAAAGGTAGTCTTTAGGTTAATAATCGTAAATAAAGATTCGGGGCCGGTCAAGCTGACCGGCGTACATCATTCAATGCCTTCATCCATTAATTTTTAAAACCTTCCCGCCTTTTATTTTTCCTTGTTTGATCTCCATCAACGCTTCATTTGCTTTCTCTAATGGAAAAAGCTGAACATCGGGTCGGATTCCGGCTTCGGCGGCGATTTCCAGCATCATCTCTACATCTTTTCGGGTGACATTGGCAACCGATTTAATCTCCTTTTCCATCCACAGGTGAGTGGAATAGTCGATTTTTTGAAGGTAGTCAATATCAGAATCCTGTTTTCGAATGGCATTGATCACAAGACGTCCGCCGGGAGCAAGATTTCTTAATGCTTCCACATCGGGCTTCCATGCAGGAGTCGTGTCAATAATTGCATGTAGAGGTTCGGGAGCTGTTGCCTCTGTATCACCCGTCCAAACGGCTCCGAGTTCAAGGGCAAAATCACGTTCATCCGGATTCCTCGCAAACACGTATACATCGGTATTTGGATAAAGATATTTAACCATACGAAGGACCAGGTGTCCCGATGCTCCAAACCCTGTGAGGCCGAGACGTTTCCCGTCAGATATATTCGTCAGCGAAAGGGAGCGGTACCCAATGGCTCCGGCACAAAGCAGCGGAGCGGTCTCTTCATCTTTCAATTCATCAGGAATCGGATAGGCAAATTCGGCGGGAACGGTCATATATTCTGCATATCCGCCATTTTTATCGCGGCCAGTTGCTGTGAACTCCTTGCATAAATTTTCTTCACCTTCTTTGCAGTGATAGCATTCTCCACAGGCAGAGTAAATCCACGCTACTCCTGCACGGTCTCCCTTATCAAACTGATCAACGTTACCTCCAAGTTCTTCAACAACCCCCACTACCTGGTGACCCGGAACAACGGGATAGGACTCTGGCGGGGTTCTTCCTTCAATTTCATCCAGTTCTGTATGGCATACTCCACAGACAGAAACTTTAATCAGCAGTTCTCCCTCAGCCGGTTCCGGTTTTTTTATATCGGTAAGCTCTAATGGAGAATGATTCCGGTTTAAGTCTTCAACACTATGTAAAAGCATTGCTTTCATACAACCGGAATCATTTTTAATTCTTATTAACAGCTAAGATAATTACAGCTGAAGATTTTTCATATACTCGGCATCAGCCTGTGCGGCATCCATTGGTGTGGTGCCGGTATAGGCTTCTTGTTCCACTATAAAGTGTTCCATTCCGTTTTCTTGTGCTACCTGCACAATAGATGGGTAATCGATAGTACCTGTACCTAATACTACAGATTCTGCATCTTCACCACCGGAAGAATCCTTTACATGACCGCTTGTAAATCTGTTAGGATAGCGTCGAATCCAATCCAGAATATCTTCTCCGGCTTCAACAACCCAGTACATGTCCATCTGAAACTCAACCAAATCCGGATCTGTATTTTCCATCATTACAACCTGTGGAATCTCTCCATCCAACTCTTCAAAAGAGTATGCATGGTTATGGTATGCAAATGTAATACCGGCATCATTTGCTATTTGGCCCAGCTCATTAAACTGTTCTGCAAGTTGATAGAAATCATCAATAGATTCCTGCGGTCCAACATAGGGATTGATAATATAGGGCACTCCGATTTCAGCAAGCTGATCAACTTTCTGTTGGTAATTCTCAGACACGTTGGCATGAGTTGAAATCATGCTCAATCCAAGATCATCAAGAAATTGTTTGAATTCTGTGTGGCTCATCCCCCAGAAAATTCCCATAGATCCTTCATAACTTTCAATTTGTTTATATCCAAACTCTGCAAGGCTCGATATCACCCCTCTTGGGTCATCACCTATAATATCCCTGAGAGTATAAAGCTGTATACCAAAAGTATTTGTTACTTCCTCCACCTCATCAGATGATGCGCAGGATTGCAAAAACGATAAACTGGTTAAAGCTGCACCGCCGGCAAGAAGTCCGGATTTTTTGAGAAAAGAACGACGTGAATGGTCCATATATATAATGTTTGGTTAACTTATTTTTTTTTGAATCGATCAGATTTCCGAATAATGTTTACCCCAAGAAATATTAACTGACCTGTTATAGTAGAATACAGAAGAATACGTTTACCTTCAATATATAAGTTTGAGGAATTACTCCATTTTTATGATGTAAACTTGTTGCAAATGCTTGTTCTTTTGTCTTGATACAAAAGAACGAAAATATCAAGGCTGTGAATAGTTGGCGGCGGACACGAGTTCACCGTGGAATCCTTTCAATGGTCCATCACTCTTTCAGCCCTTAAAATTAGCTTCTCACCGGTATGAAAGGATTCTTCTCACGGTTCAATCGGTGTCCTTTTTTCCGCCAACTATTCAAGGCCAATTACTCTTCCATGATTACCATTTCCATTTAAAAAAGTTATAAAACCCTGATTATATTTATCTTAAATATTTTAATTTGTAAATATTGGGGTAATTTCTGACAAGTTTGGAAGGTCGTAAAAATAGATTAAAGCTATCTTCAGAGTATTACTTTACAATTTTCTTTAGCTCACTCAACAAAAGAAGAGCTTCAATAGGCGTCATTCGTTCAGGATCACTTGCTTCAATCTTATCCATTACAGTTTCTATCCTGGGATCCACATGCGTATCGAAAAGAGTCATTTGGGGAATCTGCTCCTGGTTCTCTACCTGCTTTGTAGTTTTTTGAGCGGCTTCTTTTTTAGCTGCTGTTTTTTTGATGGCACCGTTTCCTTCATGACTCACATCCAGCGAATGACTCTCCAGGTTTGATAAAATCTCCTTCGCACGCTCGATTACAACCTGGGGTAATCCCGCCATATTTGCCACCTGGATACCATAGCTATGGTCCGTTCCGCCCCGGACCAGCTTCCGCATGAAAATTACTTTTCCGTCGTGCTCCTTCACTTTAATATTGAAATTCTTAATTCTTTCGTAGCGACTTTCCAACTCATTCAATTCATGATAGTGTGTCGCAAAGAGTGTTTTAGCAGCTACTTCCGGTTTATTGTGAAGGTATTCTGATAGCGCCCATGCAATACTCAATCCATCAAACGTGCTTGTTCCCCGTCCCACTTCATCCAAAAGAATAAGAGATTTTGGAGTGGCATTATTGAGTATATTGGCCGCTTCGTTCATCTCAACCAAAAATGTACTCTCCCCGGCAGCCAGATTATCAGACGCTCCAACCCGTGTAAAGATTTTATCCACCAGCCCGATCGTTGCTTTCTCGGCGGGAACAAAACACCCCAGTTGAGCCATCAACACGAGCAGCCCGGTTTGCCGCAGTATGATACTCTTCCCGGCCATATTCGGACCGGTGATCATCAAAATCTGGTACTCCGAATTGTCCAGGTAAATATCATTTGGAATGAAAGGCTCACCTGCCGGCAGCGTTTTTTCCACAACCGGGTGGCGCCCTTTTTTTACATCCACAACGTCTCCGTCATTCACTTCCGGGCGTACATAATTATTTCTGAAGGAGACCTCAGCAAAACACTGCAGGCAGTCGAGCTCTGCCAAAGCCCCGGCAATCTGCTGGATCTCATCCGCAAATTCAGCAACATACAATCGAAGTTCCTCAAAAAGTTCACCTTCCAGCGTTTTGCTTTTCTCTTCGGCCGAGAGAACTTTCTCCTCCACGTCCTTCAACTCCGGGGTAATATATCGCTCGGAATTGACCAGCGTCTGTTTCCGGATGAAGTGCTCCGGTACTTTATCTTTGTGAGTATTTGTAACCTCAATGTAGTACCCAAACACCTTGTTGTAACCAATCTTCAGGGATGATATCCCGGTTTCCTTCGCCAGATCATCCTTAATTTTTGCGATATACTCTTTCCCGTTTCGGGCTATATCACGCAGTTCATCCAGGTCATCATCAAATCCATCGGCAAAAATTCCACCATCGCGAATACTGGCCGGCGGATCTTCTACAATTGCCTTTTCAATTCTCTCCTGGACATCTACCATCAGTTTGAGTCGGTCATTAACAGAATTCAGGAGTGCATTATCTGATTGGGTAATCTGTGTTTTTACCCGGGGAATCTGAGCGAGTGATAGTTGAAGCTGCTTCAAATCACGGGCATTGGTTCTGCCCACACTGATGCGGCTGATCAACCTTTCAAGATCCCCGATCTGTCCAAGTTCATCCCGCAGTTCATGCCTTCGGTCGTGATGCTGATAGAGCCAATCAACCGCTTCTAAACGTTTTTGAATCTGTTTAACTTTTTTAAGGGGGCGCATAATCCATTTTCTCAGGAGGCGTCCGCCCATCGCCGTCACTGTATCATCCAAAATAGAAACCAGTGTTCCGTCGGTTCCCCCTTCCTGCATGGTGGTGGTTAGCTCCAGGTTGCGCTTTGTGGAAGAGTCCAGCGCCATGTAGTCGGTATTTTCGTAAGCATACAAACGGCGCAGATGAGCCAGCGACGATTTCTGAGTCTCCTGCATATAATGAAGAAGCGAGCCAGCTGCATAGTGGGCAATTTCCAGCTCTTCTACACCAAATCCTTTCAGCGAGTGTGTGTTAAAATGATCGGTCAGCAAGTTATAGCCGTAATCACCCTGGTACACCCAATCTTCTATATAGGTGATGTTATACTGAGCCACTTCCTCCGGTAAATTATTCTTGTATTTTTTCTGAAGCAGAATTTCTGATGGCTGGATAGATTGCAGCAACGAATCCAGCTCGCCTTTTGAAACCTGGCTGAGGGCAAATTCACCGGTTGAAATATCTGAGAACGCAATTCCCGCGGTTCCTCCCGCCCAGTGGATGGAAGCGATGTAATTATTTCGCTTATGGTCGAGTAGTTTTTCGGAAAGCGTGACTCCCGGCGTGGTAATTTCGGTTACTTCCCGCTGTACAACTTTTCGTCCCGCTTTTTTGGCAGAATCCGGATCCTCCGTCTGCTCGCAAATGGCCACGCGGTAGCCACGCTTCACCAGTTTAGGTAGATAGGTATCCAACGAATGGTAGGGGAATCCGGCCAGCGGCGTTTGATCTCCCCCATTATTTCGTTTTGTGAGAGTAATTCCAAGCTCTTTGCTGATCAGTTCGGCGTCATCAGAAAAGGTTTCATAAAAATCTCCCACCCGAAAAAGCAAAATAGTCCCGGGATGTTTCTCCTTTATATCGAAATATTGCCGCATCAGCGGCGTCTGTTTTTTCTTGCTTTTCTTACTCATTTAAGAAATGTAGACTAAAATTCACCGGATATTTGAAGGTATACAATCTTGTACACTTTATACTAACTTCTGCACAACATTGTCAAATTCTGAGCCGGTTTTTTAAAGGATTAATCCTTGTCATTTTCGGTAACAAACCGGTACAGATAGGGCGACCGGTGAGCTTTGCCGGTTTTCTTTTTCCCGAGACGTTTCAGGTGGCCGGAATCCATCATCTTTCGGTGAAATCCTGTTCTGTGCAGTCTTTTTCCTAAAATAGTTTCATGGAGTTTTTGCAGGTCTTTCATCGTAAATGTATCCACCAACAGATTGGCTCCTAACAGTCTATCATCCACATGGTTTTTCAGGTAGAGGAGTGCCTGATCTATAATTTTTTGATGATCCTGAATTAACGGCGGGATAGAATCCAGATCAAACCAGGTACACTTACTTGACATGATACCGGGTGAGGGATTTACTGCTTTATAATCAACCAGAGCCACATAGCCTACAGATACAAATCTGTGCAGAAGCCAATGATTTTCATCAAATGCAATTCCATTATTTTTCATAATGATCTTCATCGCTTCTGTATCATTCCGGTCGTGCTTGCCAAATGTGTGAAACTGGTTCAGGTAGATATTTTTCAGGCCAGTTCTTTCATATAGAACTTTTGAAGCTGCATTATCAAGATCTTCTTCTTTCTCTATAAATCCACCGGGCAGAGCATACAGGTCGGTATTTTCATACTCCATGATCAGGATTTTTAACTCCCTTTCATGATATCCCACAATCACACAATCAATGGCTAATCCGGGTAAATATTTATCCCAGTTTTCCTCTGTATGTCCTTCTTTATCTTGCCCCATAATTTTGTAACCTAATTTTCTTCTGCGCCAAATTCGCTCAGATTTTTGCGATATCAGTAGAAATAAATTACTATTGTTACATAGTAAAACTATAATACTTAACTCTTTCAACAGAGTTTAACTAATTTCACTTACTGATCAAATCTACAGAACAGAGAAATATGATGAAATCGAAATCCCAATTAATGATCGTACTTACAGCTATTCTTGCCTTATTCTTAATTGAATCTGTATACGCACAGCGTCACAGTGAAACACTCAACACACAATTAGATATCTCCAATGGAACCATTGAGGGTGTTGAAGAAGATGGAATCACCGTATTCAGAGGCATTCCCTTTGCTGAACCTCCAACTGGCAACAGAAGATGGACAGCTCCTGTTGACAAAGAACCCTGGGATGGAGTTTTAGAAACAAAAGTGTTTGGACCCGCCTGTATGCAACTGCCCGTTTTTGGTGATATGAATTTCCGTTCTGACGGTAATAGCGAAGACTGCCTCTACCTGAATGTCTGGACACCCGCCAAAACCGGTAATGAGAAACTGCCGGTACTTCTCTACTATTACGGCGGTGGATTTATGGCCGGGGATGGTTCCGAACCCCGATATGATGGTGCAAATATGGCACGCGATCATAAAATGGTTGCCATCACTACCAACTACCGCCTGGGGGTATTTGGATTCTTTGCCCATCCTGAACTCACACAAGAATCCTCCCATAACTCTTCAGGAAATTACGGTTTACTCGATCAGGTGAAAGCCCTGGAATGGGTCGTTGAAAATATTGAGAAGTTTGGCGGTGATCCTGATAATATTACCATTGCCGGAGAATCTGCCGGATCTATCTCTGTGAGTGCACTCATGGCTTCTCCTCTTTCAAGAGATATGATTGCCGGAGCGATTGGTGAAAGTGGTTCCATTCTTGGAGCTCTTCCCCCGGTAGAGCTGGAGGTTGGGGAGCAGAATGGCGAGAAATTTGCAGGGATTATTGGAGCTGAATCACTACAAGAGTTGAGGGAAATTCCATCAGACAGCCTTTTGAACCTTACAGGCCAGCAGGGTCTCCCGCGATTCGCTCCCACAATTGACGGTTACTATTTTCCAAAACCGCCCCTGGAAATTTTTGAAGCCGGTGAACACGCTGATGTACCGTTGTTTGTAGGTTGGAACTCCCAGGAAATGAATTTTCGGGCATTTTTGGGACAACATGAGCCAACCATCGAAAATTATAAAAAAGTAGTGGCCAGCGAATATGAAAGTCACGCCAGCCGTATCCTTGAACTTTATCCTGCAGGAAATCTTGAAGAGATGCTGCAATCTGCAACAGATTTGGCGGGAGACCGGTTTATTGCTTTTAGCACCTGGAAGTGGGCCGATCTTCATCAAAAAAATAGTACCAGTCCGGTTTACCAATACTATTATACCCAGCCCCGCCCAAAAATGAGGCCGAAATATGCCAACTCAACTCCCGGGTTTGCCGGCGGTGTCCAGGAGAATGATGAATCGGCCGAAGATGAAATGCAGCAGGCACAGCTTCCGGAACCGAATGGTGCCGTTCACTCGGCGGAAATTGAATATTTGATGGGTAACCTGTCCTCCAACCGTGTGTACGACTGGACAGAAACGGATTATAAAGTATCGGCTATTTTTCAAAATTATGCTGCCAACTTTATTCACTCCAAATCACCCAATGGCTACGGTGTGCCCTTTTGGCCGGCAGCCGATCAAACCGGTGGCTCGGTGATGAGTATTGGCAGTGATACATTTATAATGGAAGATCCGTTTGGAGAGCGTTACGAGTTCCTGGATCAACTGATGATTGAAAATTAAATGTAAGTAATCAGACTTCTTTGTATGAAGGCCATTTAAAAACATGAGTTCAATTGTTAAATTCGAATAAATGAGTTCCCTGCATTTCCTTGAAAAAGAGCGGGACTTTCAATGACTACATTCGATATTTTATGAATCGAACTCAGGTTAAAAGAAATATTCACGGACTCCTTTTTGGCTTTAAACGACGTTCAGCTTATTTTCGAATTTGTGATGAATAAATTCGATAAAAAAAAGTTTAAGCGGTTTTGGAAATTGGTGGCAGAACTCAGCCTGAAGAAAGATGTTTTCTTCAACGCATCTGCTATTACATTTAACCTGTTTACTTGTGCCATTCCATTTACGCTCATCATCATCTCCATTCTGGGATACGTACTTTCTATCGATGCAGCATTTAATGAGGTGGTTCGATACGGCCGGGAACTTCTTCCCCAATTTAGTTTCGAAACACAGAGCGGTGATGTTTTTGAAGGTGCCGTTACCATTGAAGCTTTGATTCAGCCCCTTGTGGGAGCCCGGCAAATATTCGGAATCGTTGGAATTATAATTCTTACGATATTTGCACAGGGGCTATTCCACACTCTCAAACATGTTCTGTTTGATGTATTTGATACCAAAGACCGGAAGAGCCCGGCTATGGAGATCATCTACAATTTTTTCGCTTTTGGGGTCGTTGGCGGGGTTTTTATTTTTTTTACGATGGCTGCATCGTTACTCTCACTTTTCTCGTTTGATCAGTATGTGGTGCCATACACAGAAATTGTTATTGAGTTTGCATGGGTATCAGACTGGCTGACAGGCTTCCTTCCAATCTTCTTTACGTTTGCCCTCTTTTATGTGATATACCGTTTCATCAGTGAGCGGCGCATGAATACAAAAGTAGCCCTGGTTGCAGCTATTCTCTATACATTTTTATTTGAAATTGCAAAATATGGCGTTTCTGTTTACCTGGAATATGCATTTACGGCATATCGATTTTATTACCAAGGCTACGCTGCATTGTTGATCATCGGTTTATGGGCATTTTATACAGCAGCTCTCTTTGTCTTTACCGCTATCCTTGCCAGGTCATACCAGGAAGTTTATCTGGAAAGAGCGCCTTCTATTGAAAAAAATCCCTATACAGCAATCTCGTGATCATTGATCAGTCAAAAATTATCCCCAAATCCTTTTATAAAAATCCTGATGTAGTGGATGTGAGCCGAAAATTGCTGGGAAAGGTGATCTGCAGTCATATCAATTCAACCTTTACAGCCGGAGTCATCACAGAAACCGAGGCGTACTGCGGCCGGAATGATAAAGCATGCCATGCAAATAATGGATTACGAACCGCCCGAACAGAGGTAATGTATGGGGAACCGGGGCGCGCTTATATCTATCTCTGTTATGGCATTCACCATCTCTTAAATGTTGTAACCAACAAAGAAGGACTGGCCGATGCCGTTTTGATTCGCGCCGTTAAACCTCTTGAAGGAGTTGAAGAGATGACGGAACGGCGTGAAATCAAAAATCAAAAAAACCTGACCGACGGTCCCGGTAAATTAACCCAGGCGTTGGGAGTAACAACAGATCTCAATACCACAAACCTGTCTGAACCTCCCCTTTGGATTGAAGATCGCGGGATCACATTTAAAGATGAAGAGATCAATACTTCCTCACGAATCGGGGTTGACTATGCCGGGAAGGATGCCTTAAAACCCTGGCGGTTCTACGTTGACTGAGTATAGAACGTTAAAAAATAGAAGATTCAACTTTCCCTCAGGATTTATACAAGCTTCCATTAGAATCACCTCTTAGATTAGTTTAAAATATTTGATCAACAATGGAACGGAATGATTATTAAACACATTTGTTTCAATGTTAAACAAATTAACCATAAACCATAATTCAAAATATTAATCATGAAAGTAGTACAGAAAACAGTTATTACTCTTTTTACACTCTTATTCTTCGTTGCAGGGCAAGCTTTTGCTACTGACGGTAACGCAGTAGTAATGGACGAATGGAGCATTGATGAGGCTCACAGCAACATCAATTTTACCATTACCCACTTCTTCACACCGGTTGACGGGAGTTTTGAAGATTACAGTTCCGAAATCTTTTTCGACCCGAATGACCTGGCTAACAGCAGCATTGATGTAACTATCCCCGTTTCGAGCATCAATACAGATAACGAACGGCGGGACAATCACCTGAAATCAGAAGATTTCTTTAATGCTGA
Organism: Balneolaceae bacterium; assembly: GCA_034521495.1. NCBI lineage: Bacteria > Pseudomonadati > Balneolota > Balneolia > Balneolales > Balneolaceae > Balneolaceae bacterium. The sequence continues at coordinate 80,943 of JAXHMK010000012.1, read as the reverse complement.
AGAATGGCCAAATATCCATTTTGTAAGTAATGAAATTGAGCAAACAGGTGACAATCAATTTGTGGCTCACGGCGAACTTACAATACGAGACGTTACCCGCGAATTTGAATTACCCTTTGAACTTCTCGGCGTGATGGACCACCCTATGCAGGATGGACAAAAAGTAGCCGGTATCACAGCTAACGCACAATTGAACAGAACCGATTATGGTGTTGGCGTTGGTGACTGGGCCGCAACAGCCGTAGTTGGCGATGAAGTGGACATTCAGCTAAACCTTGAGCTGACTGCCCCTAAAGAAGAGACAGCTTCAAACTAATTTATTTAAGGTAGATTTAAGCCACATTTCCGTATGAGGGAATGTGGCTTTTTTATTTGTATAAATTTGGTTTTCGAACTCACACTTTTGCAAATCTTCTGTTATATTTCAGTAATTAATATGAATGACGATACGTGAGTCAATGAATAAGAAATCGATACTTATTATAACGGGTTTCATACTCCTGGCAGCGCTGACCCGTTTGCTACCGCATGCCTATAACTTTACACCTCTTGGTGCCATTGCCCTTTTTGGAGCGGCTTATTTTACTGATAAAAAATGGGCGTTATTAATCCCTCTTGTAGCTTTTTGGGGTAGTGATCTGCTTCTGAATAATATCACATATGCAGCCTACTACGATGGATTTACATGGTTTACCAGTGGCATGCTTTACAGTTATGGAAGTATTGCTATGATCGTTATCCTGGGTTACTACCTTCTTAAAAAGATAACTGTTGGAAGAGTTTTAGGAGGTGCACTCGGAGCTTCCGTGATCTTTTTTATCATCAGTAATTTAGGTGTTTGGATCAGCGGAACTATATATCCTTTGACACTTGAAGGACTTATCGCATGTTATACAGCAGCTATTCCATTTTTCCACTATACAATTGCTGGTAACGTTATTTATTCAGCTGTTCTTTTTGGAGCATATGAGTGGATTAAAGTCAACAATCCTTCACTCCAAACAGTGGGAGCAGAAGTCTAAAAAGTCTTCTGTTCGCCTAATGTTGCCGAGAGTTCAATAATCTCTGGCTTGATCTGATTCTCGGAATTCAGTTCTTTTTCGATCTGTCTGAAAGCTCTCTTTCCCAGTTCATACGTTGGCTGCTCAATACAGATGAATGGATTCACCAGGTGCTTGTTAAACTCGCTTCCGCCGAAGGCTAAAATGGTTACATCCTTGGGGTTTATATCGTGATCGTTCATACATTCCAACGCTCCAAGGCCCACCGGATAGGTTACGGCAAACAGCGCCTCCGGCTTACCATATTGTTTTAATAATTTTTTGAACGAACGATATCCGTCTTTTTCACTATATCCTCCCTCCACAATTGCATTTTCATCAGGCTTTATTGAAGCTTCTTTTAATGCATCCATATACCCCAGTTTTCTCCCCCGTCCAATTTCCACACTCTGATATCCTGCCAAGTGAGCAATATCTGTGAATCCATTTTCTATGAGATGCATCACCCCTTCTTTGGAACTTAATCGGTCATTCACTTTAACATAGGTAAACCCGGCATCCGCAAATCCGCGATCAAAAAACACCAGGTCAATTCCCATTTCGCGTACAATATTAAATCGTTCGGAATCTCTTGTCTGTTCAGTAATGGAAACCAACAAACCATCAACTCGCATATTTAACATCGATTCGAGATGTTTTCTTTCGAGCATTTTATCTTCAAGAGAGATACCCAAAACCACTTCATAATCACTGCTATTGGCCGATTTATAAATACCTTCAATAACAGGTGCAAAAAAATAGTGAGCCATTTTCGGGATAATCACACCAATCGTTTGTGATTTTTGAGAGGTGAGTGATCGTGCCACAAGATTGGGCCTGTATCCCATTTCACCCGCAACTTTTTTTACTTTTTTACGGGTGCTCTCCGAAATATCCGGGTGATCGCGAAGTGCTTTCGATACACTCACTTTTGTGAGATCCAGCTTCTCCGCAATATCAATCAAGCGTACATTTTTTTTCATATGATCACTCTATAAAATGTGATCAAATTAACTACAGCTCACGAATCTTTATGCTTCGGAACGATACCCTGTTTCCGTGATCCTGGAGAAGAATATGCCCCGATACAGCCTCCCCGAAATCTTCATACACATTATATTTACTCTTTTGAACAAGATTTCGATAGATCTGTGAACCGCGTTCGTACTCAACAACTTTCACATTATTCAGCCAATGCTCTACATGATTTCCTTTGGCTACAATTCGGGCTTTGTTCCACTCTCCGTTGCCCTTAAACCGTATATCATCCCTGTTATCTTCAGACAGATTCGTTGCTGTTATCATATCATAAAGTGAGGCTACCGTCCGGTTTCCGGCTACTCCCTGATCGGCATCCGGGTGATTTTCGTTATCCAAAATCTGGAATTCCGGGCCGATTTCAGATCCGCTTCCGGGATTCAACCCTTCAATCACAAAATATTTAATCCCGCTGTTGGCTCCTTCCGTAATTTTGAACTCCAACTCAAAGATAAAATCGCTGAACTCCTGTTCGGTCACAATATCCCCAAACGGTGATTCGGTCCCATCGGATTCTATCACTGACAGCTCGCCGCCTTCAATGACCCATCCCCTGTCCGGGAATGTATCTGCGTTAGCACCTCTCCAGCCATTTGTGGTTTTGCCGTCCCAAAGCAACCGCCAGCCATGTCTTTTTTCTGATTCTGTTAATTGATTTGGCACCCAGTTAATCACTTCTGCATCAGGATCATCTTTCATTCGATGGGCACTCAGGTTATCCGTCAGAATTTTAACATCTTTCCATTGAACAGTTGCCCCTTCTTGTTCCTGGTCATGTATGCTGTGAACCTGCAGAGCAATAAATCCTTCGGATGTCATATTATCATTAAGATTCGAGCACTGAACGCCGTTTACCCATGTCTTAATCTCGTTTCCAACAGCCTCAATCCGGTATGAATTCCACATCCCATTTCGAAAAGCATCGTTACAGGCTTCGTTTTTTGTGATCGGATAGAGCCAGCCGCGCCGTGCTTCATCATAAATCCCACCGCTCCAGGCCCGCTGAGACGGATCGATCTCTACCTGGTAACCGTGAACACGGCCATTCATATAATCATCCCTGCTTTCACTGCGGATTTGAACACCAGAATTCAGACGAGGATCAACCTTCACATCAAACTCCAGGATAAAATCACTGTAGGTTTGATCGGTGGCCAGAAACGTATTCGGCGTATTCAACCTCGCAATTCCGGTGATCACATCATTTTCAATTTCGTACTCAGCATCTCCATTCAGTTTGGTCCAGCCGTCAAAGTTTTCACCTTCAAACATCGGCTGCCAATTCTGAGAAAGTGACTGGTTTGGAAGCATCACGATTCCAATAAATATTGCTAAAAGTGCTATGGTAGTTTTCTTCATGATATTTACTAAGTAAAATAATTAGGTTTTTTTGAGAAGTCTCCTCTCGAGAGGAGATTTAGAGGTGTGTTAAATTCAATACAAAAATCCTGTTAAAAAAGTGGTTTCGATATCAACATCGAACTCAACACACCCCTGATCCAATCGCTGAACGCGATTAGATCTGTCCCCTCTCAAGAGGGGAAGTTTCTATATGCTTGGCTCCCAGCCGGGTTCATATTCTCGTCCCCAGTATTGCATGGCGTTATCATTATCGAGAATTCGTCCGTTGGATGGATCCACTTCCAGGTCACTTCCGGATCGGTATGCCGTGTTTGCCAAATGGCATAACTGTGTACTCTTCACTGCTTCATCCACCGGAGAAACCGGATCAGCCTGCCCGCGAATGGCATCAAAAAAATTAGCTATGTGGGTAGTGGACATATCCCCGCCGCCGCCGAGCGCCGTTCCGGATTCACTTCCGCCTGAGGACACAGCCCGAACCAGGTCCCCGCTTCTGTCATACAGTTTATACAGTGAACGATCCACCCAAACGGTACCTTCAGTTCCATAAATCACAGTTCCGCGGCCACCGTCATACGTATTAAATCCATTGCGGCTTTTTCCGTCCCAGTTTATCACCAGGTCATTCGGGAAGTAATAGGTGGCATACATGGTATCGTACATCTCCCAGCCATCATCCGGGTAATGGTTTTTAAATGCTTCAGCAGTAACTTTCTCCGGATAACCGGTCTGAAGAGCCCACCGGGCAACATCCAGTTCGTGCAGGGCATTGTTGCCGCTTTCTGCCGTACCATAATCCCAGCCGTACCAGTGCCAGTTATAATTCCACGTATTGTGAGTGTAGGGTCGCCTTGGTGCCGGTCCCTGGAACAGATCCCAGTTCAGATCTTCTGGCGGAGCCTGCCGGGTTTGATTCGGGACCTCTCCGCGCTGATTACTATAAAACGCTACTGCTTTATAAGGACGGCCAATCACACCATTATGAATATCATTAATAATTTTTTTGGTATGCGATGAAGACCGCTGTTGATTCCCCATCTGGAGAACCCTGTTATATCTTTGCTGAAATTCTATCAAATATTCATTCTCAGCTGAGTTGTGGGTCAAAGGTTTCTCAACGTAAACATGTTTGCCGGCTTCCATCGCCATCCAGGCGGCAGGTGCATGCCAGTGATCCGGAGTGGCAATAAAAACGGCATCAACTGCATCGTCATCCAAAGCTACTCTAATATCTTCAATTCCATCCGGAGTATAATCCAGACGCCCATGTAAATCAGAAAATACTCTATCCCGCTGGCTCTTTTTCACATCACAAACATAGGAGAGATGAGTGTTTTTATTCTCACCTATACTGTTATAATAAGCGGGAACACGCCGGCCGCACCCCATAAAAACTACATTGATCCGATCGTTTGCTCCAAGTACACGACCATAACTCTTTGCTGACAGCCCCATCGCAAGACCTCCGGCGGCTATTGCTGATGTTTTAATAAAATCACGTCTGTTGAGAGAAGTCATATTTTTTCATTTATATTATAGATTACTTAACCGGTTAAGGACTTCAATCTAATGAACCGAAACGGAACGGTCAAGAAGCAAAATTAAAACCTGAATTTTTTCTTAAAAACATTTACAAATTATAATGCATTTTGAACAGACATGGCGCTGGTTTGGCCCATACGACACCACCACACTCGAAGATATAAAACAGACAGGCACCACAGGAATTGTAAGTGCTCTTCATCAAATACCGATCGGATCAGTTTGGCCGGTGGATGAAATCAATGCTCACAAAAATAAAATTGAAGATGCCGGATTCAGATGGTCGGTCGTGGAGAGTGTTCCCATTCATGAAGATGTAAAACGACAGCAAGGTGATTTCCAAAAATGGATCGAGAATTATAAAGAGTCGATCCGAAATTTAAGTGAATGTGGAATCGATACCATCTGCTACAATTTTATGCCGGTTCTGGACTGGACGCGGACAGACCTGCAACATCCGATGGATGATGGATCAACCGGCCTCAGGTTCGATGAAACTGCATTTGCTGCGTTCGATCTGTTTATCCTGAAAAGAAAAGGAGCAAAGAATGAATATAACGATGACACCCTAAAGGCGGCCAAAGAGTATGCTGAAAATCTTGACGATGAGGAAATTGAAAAACTGACCGAAACCATTCTTGCAGGCCTTCCCGGCTCCGAAGAGGGATATTCCTATGAAGAGTTTCGGAAGATGTTAAAGACCTATGACGGAATATCAGCCGAAGATCTGCAATCCAACCTGATCTATTTTTTGAAGGAGATCATTCCGGTTGCGGAAGAGGTTGGAGTTCGAATGGCCATTCATCCCGACGATCCGCCCTTTCCGCTTTTTGGGCTCCCGCGGGTTGTAAGCACTGAAGAACATGCGAAAGCAATCATTCAATCTGTGGATTCACCTTACAATGGACTGACATTTTGTACAGGTTCCTATGGTGCCAGACAAGATAATGATCTGCCAAAAATGGCCGAATCTCTTGGACATCGAATTAATTTTATTCATTTCAGAAGTGTAAAACATGAATCCGGACGATCCTTTCATGAGGCCAATCATCTTGAGGGTGATGGAAATTTAGTTCAGGTTATGAAAGCATTAATCCTGGAACAACACCGGCGAAAAGAGGAAGGACGTACAGACCTCAACATCCCGATGCGACCCGACCACGGCCATCAAATGCTTGATGATTTGAAGAAAGAAACCTTTCCAGGTTATTCATGCATTGGACGGATGAGAGGTTTGGCTGAGTTGCGTGGTGTTGAGATGGGGATTCGAGCGGGAATAGAAAAATGAAGTTATCTGGATGATTCAATAGTTAAATCAAACGATATAATTGAATCATTTTTTGATTTAATTCTGATAATTTTGAATCCGTTATTTCTCCCAGTTTACCAATCACAAGTTCCTTATCCAGAGTTACAAGTTTATCGAGCCTGATTAACGATTGTTTTTTCAAACCAGTCTCATCTGATGAGTCAATAACAATGGAAGATTCTTCTTCATAGAAAAGTTTTGTCGTGATAAATGCGAGAACCACATCGAGATTCCCAGATAATAAAACCAGTGCTGGACGTCTCTTTTTGCTGCTTAAATCAGTGAATGGAAATGGGACAAGAACAATATCTCCTTTATTCATACGATTCTTTTAAATCATCGTCACTATATAGTTCCTCTTCTTCTTGAAGGAATTCAAATGTTTTAGATTTAAACGCAGCCTGAGCTATTTGATCATTTAACTCAGCATGTTCCAGTTGATTGAGCAAAAAATCCACAAAATCAGAAACTTCTTTTAGCTTATGATCCGGTAATTTTTTTATACTCTGAACAGTTTCGCGGATGAGTGTTTTTCTTGTCATATCTAAAACAATTTATTGTGTATAATGTTTTAAATCATAACGAATAAATATCAAAATATCTTGTTTTTGTTAATCTTCTACATCATCCTCGTTGGATGCGGCTTCAGAGAAGTTAAATCTTCAATCCGGACCGGTTTGCCGGATTCAATACTATTTCGGGCAGCAATTCCAATTAGGATTGACATTGCACCATCCCGGCTTCCGGCGGCTAAGTTTAGCGGATCGTCGGCATCTGTATCGCGAAAGATCTGGTTTTGAAGTCGTTCATCGCCACCGCCATGCCCGCCTCCGCTTTGAGTTACTTTGATATGTTCATAATCCGCAGAAAAATTATCCATCACCATAATCTCTTCGAAATCGGTCGCCTCATCGATCTCTTCCTGCGACATCTCCTGGGCATGCAGTTCACTTTGATCGATCTTCTCCTGCTCTCTCCAGGGAATTCCATGCCATGCATCAATCCGGCCATCAAATCCATTGAAACCGATCTTCATTCCTTCATAGGGAGAATATGTGGTTAGAGAATAATTCACCTGGACATCATTTGCATACTTCACCTGGACAGACATCTTATCATAAATATCAATCTCGTGCCTCCAGAGGCAGTTGTCACGGATGTAGCCGTCATGATGTTCATTGGCCACATACAGATCCATGTAGGTATCGTTCTCGGTAATATCCCAATAGAAATCACACCGATCTTGATGCGGACAGGTTCGACATTTATTCCCCCTGAAGGAGTTATTACTTCCGTAATGCTCCAATGAACCTTTTGCATACACCTCAACCGGATCGGAATTCAGCCACCAATTCAGCAGGTCGAAGTGGTGAGTGGCCTTGTGCACCAAAAGCGTTCCACCACTCGCTTCAATACCGTGCCATCGCCGAAAATAGGACGCTCCGTGATACACATTCAGGTACCAATGAAAATCCACCGAAGTAATTTTACCAACCCGTTGATTCATCAACAACTCCTTAATTCTTGTGTGATGCGGACTGTACCGGTAGTTAAATCCAACAATCAACTCGCCATCCGATTCTTTCTCTGCATCCAAAATGGCCTGGCACTTGAATTCATCCGTTGTCATCGGTTTCTCGGTAATTACATCAATATTTCTCTGAAGTCCTTTTATGATGAACTGATGATGCGTCGCATCCACGGTGGTTACAATCAAAAGATCCGGATTCGTTGTGTCCATCATCTCATCAAAATCTGTGAATGTGGGGCATTCGGCGCCAATAAACCCTTTTCCATAATCCAACCGTCCGGGATTGATATCACACAATCCAACAAATTCAATCACATCATTATATCTCTCTTGCAAACGGCGTCCCCAGAATGTAATTCCACGAATTCCAGTCCCCACAAGAACCACTCTTCTTTTATTAAATAAATGATTGTTGCCTGCTGCCCGAGAAAAGGCAGGGCCTGCAAACAGAGCTCCTCCTACTGCAGCTCCGGTTGATTTAATAAATTGTTTTCGTGTGTATTTGTCCTTTTTCATGGTTTGATGGATTTATGGTGACAGTTAAAAAACAATCGAGTTTACAATACCGTTACTTAACCGGTTACTTTAAAATATAAAAATAAAATACTTTTGCTATTCCATATTCAACGAATGAGAATTTGAGTGGTTTAACTCATTCACACCTTATTTACTTATCCGATGATTCAGATCTATTCAAATCGAAAGAAATCCGCTGCATTCTGATAACAAATCTTCTCCACAATTCCACCAATCAGTTCCATATCATCAGGAATCAATCCTTTCTCCATATCATCTCCAAGAATATTGCAGATCACGCGCCGGAAATAGTCGTGTCGCGAATAAGAGAGAAAGCTCCTGGAGTCGGTTGTCATTCCGATAAACTCACTCAAAACCCCCATATTTGAAAGGGATTCAACCTGCCGTTCAATTCCATCTTTCTGATCCATAAACCACCATGGCGGCCCGTGTTGTAATTTTCCCGGAATGGTTCCGTCCTGGAAATTTCCGATCATCGTAGCAAACAGTTCATTATCTCTTGGGTTGTTGTTATACAGAGATACTCTCGGCAGTTTATCCTCGGCATCCAGGCGATCTAACAATCTTGAAAGTGGTCGCGCCATCTCAAAATCGCCGATAGAATCGAACCCGGTATCCGGTCCCAGATTTTTCATTTTTCGGGAGCTATTATTTCGAAGTGCCCCGACATGCAGCTGAAACACCCACTCTTTTTCATGATCCATCAACCCGCAATAATATAGAAATGCCGATTTGAATATCCGGCTCTCCCCTTCTGTTGCTGAACCTCCTCCCATCACTTTTGTAAAGATCTGCTCAAGTTGTTTATCAGTAAAAGGCTCTGAAAACGGTTCAGCAGCCCCATGATCTGAGGCCCGGCAACCAAGTTCATGAAACAGATCGTGTCGGCTATTCAGTGCATCTAAAAAGTCCTGAAATGTAGAAATTGATTGATCGGCAGCCTGTCCAAGTTTCTCAACCCATGCTGTAAACTCCGATCCGTTTTCAATCTGCATTCCCCGGTCAGGTCGGAATGTGGGAACCATTTTGAATCCGACAGCTCCCTCCTCTTTCATTTTTTTATGATATTCGAGGTTGTCCGTGGGATCATCGGTCGTCGCCACTACTTTTACTTTATTTCGCTTCAGAAGTCCCCTGGTGGAAAAATCCGGTTTTTGAAGCATCTCGTTACACTCCTCCCAGATTGATTCGGCAGATTCACCATTTAGCAAGCGAGTAATCCCGAACGGATTTTTCAGTTCCATCTGTGTCCAATGGTAAAGCGGATTTTTGATCGTCTTCGGAACCGTCTCCGCCCATTTCAGGAATTTCTCTTTGTCGGATGCATCACCTGTAATGAAGGTTTCATCAACGCCACAAGTTCGGAGTGCCCGCCATTTGTAGTGATCGCCATCCAGCCAGATGTGGGTTAGATTTCTGAAATTGATATCTTCAGATATCTCTTGGGGCGGAAGGTGACAGTGATAATCGATGATCGGCTGATGAGCGGCATAATGGTGATAGAGATCTTGCGCCGCCTGGCTTTGCAACAGAAAATTGTTATGGATAAAGGATTGTGACATGAAAACCTAACTTTTGAGCACGAGCGAGACGCTCGCGCTATCATTGAAATATTTTTTGTGACCTGTCAGAGTGCAATAACTCCTGACAGAGTCAATTGATCATAATTCCGAACTCTGCGAGGACCTGTCGGACTCTCGCAGGTTCTCTGTTGTTTATCGTTCAACACGTCCGGAACCACCGCTTTTCACCAGTTTTTCCACTTCCTCTTCACTCGATAGGTTAAAATCTCCGGGGATAGAATGCTTCAGACATGAGGAGGCCACCGCAAATTCAAGCGCATCTTCGGTATTCTCTTTGGTTAGTAGCCCGTGAATCAAACCTGCGGCAAAAGAGTCGCCACCGCCCACACGATCCACAATATCAATTTCATAGCGGGTGGACCGAACCGGATCTTTGCAATCTTTATCATCATGAAGCATCGCACTCCAGCCATTCATGCTGGCAGAAAAACTTTCTCTGAGCGTGATCGCCACAGTATCAAATCCATACTCTTTTTTGAGGGATCGTGCCAGTGTCGAATATCCTTCATCGTCCAGTTCGGCACCTTCTACATCGGTATCTCCTGCTTCAAAACCGAGACTTTTTTGTGCATCTTCCTCATTCGCAATGCAGACATCCACATATTCCATTAAAGGATTCATGGTTGCCTGTGCTTCCTCTTCCGTCCAGAGTTTAGACCGAAAATTGAGATCACAGCTTACGGTTACTCCCGCTTTTTTCGCAGCCTTGCACGCCTCAACAACTGCATCCCGGGGTTTTTCTCCCAGTGCTGGTGTAATTCCGGTCCAGTGGAACCAGTCTTTCCCAGCAAATATTTCATCCCAGTCTACCATATTTGATGTCATCTGGCTGACAGCAGAATCCGCGCGATCATAAATCACTTTCGAAGGGCGCTGACTTGCACCACTTTCCAGGAAATAGATACCCAAACGATCTCCGCCACGTATAATGTAATCGGTGTTCACGCCATATCTTCGAACCGATTGAAGCGCTGCCTCGCCTACTTCATTTTCAGGCAACCGAGTTACAAAATGAGCCTGGTGACCAAACATCGCCAATGATACAGCTACATTTGCTTCGCCTCCTGCATATCGTGCTTCAAATATATCAGTTTGTAAAATTCTTGAATGTTCCGGTGTTGAAAGCCGAAGCATAATCTCTCCAAAAGTTATAATCTGTCCCATAATAACCTATTCAACTCCTAAATTTGAAAGTAAAATTTTTGCATTGTTTTTAATGGTATCGAAATCTCCGCGCTTAATTGCTTCTTTGTTTAAAATTGCACTTCCAACTCCCACAGCACAAGCCCCTGCTTTAATCCATTCACCACCATTCGTGAGAGAAACTCCGCCGGTTGGCATCAATTTGAGGTGAGGAAGTGGTGCTTTTACAGCTTTAAAAAAGTCCATTCCAAGAATATTTGCAGGAAATACTTTAATGATATCAGCCCCCCAATCCCATGCCTGCTGAATTTCTGTGGGAGTGAATGCACCGGGCATTACAGGTACATCCAATTCATTCGCTTTGTCAATAATCTCTTTCGTCATAATAGGGCTGACTACAAACTTGGCTCCCGCTTCCACAGCCTGCTCTGTCATTTCGGCATTCGTAACAGAACCCACGCCAATAATCGCATCATCAGGACTGTTTGCTACTGCTTTTTTGATTAATTCTAAGGCGTTAGGAACTGTCATTGTAATTTCGGAAACCCGAATTCCGCCCTCATATATCGCTTCGGCAACCGGTTCATATAAATTCGAATCGGGCAATCGAATCACTGCAACTGCCTTCTGCTTCTCTATGGTTGATAAAATCTCTTTTCTGTTCACTGTATGACTTTTTTTGATTTAAATTGACATCGCCGTAAAACCGCCATCAACGGCTATAATGGCCCCGGTAACAAATGATGCTGCTTTCTCTGATGCAAGCCAAATTACCGTACCGGATAGCTCCTCGGGACGACCAAATCGTTTCACAGGTGTATGTCTCATAATTGACTCCACCCTCTCATCGTCTAATATTTTTTTGTTTTGCTGAGCCGGGAAAAAACCGGGTTTGATGGCATTTACCCGAATATTGTGCGGAGCCCATTCGCGGGCCATATACCGGGTCATCGTATCAATTCCCGCTTTGGAAATGCTATATGTAAACACACGGGTCAGAGGAATTTCTGATGAAGCAGATGTGATATTAATGATACTACCGCCCTCCCCTTTATCAATCATATAATCGGCAGCAATCCGGCTCGCCAAAAACACTCCTTTCATGTTAATATCCAGGATTTTATTCCACTCCTCTTCGGTGATCTCCATCAAATCGGTCGTAGAATTTACACCTGGTGCGTTGACCAAAATATCAATTCTGCCCCATTCATCATTAATTTTTTTAAAGGCCTCTTTGAGAGATGATTCATTTCGAACATCTGATTTAGCAATCATGGCTGTTCCGCCTGCATTTTCAATTTCTTCAGCTCGTTCTTCTGCATCGTCTTTACTACTTCCATATAAGACAGCTGTTTTAGCACCGGCTTCCGAAAGTGCCTGGGCCATATGCCCGCCCAACACTCCACTTCCGCCAATAACAGCAGCCACTTTTCCTTCAAGATTAAATAGATTATTTACGTAGCTCATTTTTTTACTGATTAAAAGGTTTTAAATGTTTAATGAAATGTTTTTCCAAATTTCTTTCATAAATATCTTCATGCTCAGCAAGCGATTTCATCAATCGATCTTTAAATCTGTTTTCTTCTGAGGCGGATCCAGCCAAAACTGAACCATATGCCACATGCAGAACCTGGCGTGTATGGTTATCATCCAAAAGCCGAACCAACTCACCATCTTCCAGGTTATCCGGATCTGGAATTTGCTCAACATCAGCTGAAATGTGATAGGTTTTCTTATCTTCTTCAAACCGGGTGAGGGAAAACTTCAGAATATCCCTGAAAAGATGGGGGGATACTTCTGCTATCGTCCGCAAAGCTTCGAGGTAACTTGTTCCCGCGGTTTTTACATGAACAGATCCGGAATTCAGCGAACCGATCGCTTCATACACATCAAATTTGTCACTTCCGGAATGGATACTCAATTTGTAACCGCCAAACTTCTCAGCTATTGCAAGATGTAGTTCATATTCCTCCTTAAACTGATCCAGGTCTCCTTTGAAATCAATTCCTTTTTCAAAATCGCCGCAAAATCGTGGAGCCAGACTGACAAGATCAATCCCCAAACGTTGCATTTCGGCCGCAATTAAATAGTGTTCAAAAGGTGTTGTGGGCTGATCGGTTTCATCCACAGAAAGTTCAAGTTCAGCGGGATGGTCGAGGTATGTATCTTTCAAGTATTCCGCCATTTTTTTCGTGTGAACAATCACATTCCCATACTTCACCATGCCGGTAAGCACCTCCTTCTCAGAAGGATCCAAAATCGAACCATTGCTCAACGGCGACAATGTTTTATGATAGTTAGCCAAATGAACTTCAGGTTTAGCATGTAAATCATCCCATGGAAGATCATCAAAGCTTTCTCTAAGCTCCTCCATCTCCATATTCATCGCCTCATTCACCACATAATCGCTTGGATCGATGGTAAACATCGTAAAACCAGCTTCCACCATTCGGTCGATATCATCCGTGGTTTTCAGGTGATCGGCGTCGGCTCCAAAACCATCCCTGTATCCTTCCCGGAATACCGCCCAACTTGCGGCATCCATCACATCTTCGCCGGTACGTTGAGTCCGTTCAAGTTCGCGAATCGATTGCTGGGCAAGAACCGGTTTGAATCTCGTGTTCCGAATAGCTTGCAGATGAGCCGCCCCGGCATTTCCAAGGCGATCGCCCAATCCGTATGAATCCACCTTCCCGATTAAAACCGGGTTTGTAAAATTAAATGTAGAACGTAATGCCTCAGCATTTTCATGTGTTAATTCACATTTGAGAAATTTTTGAGAGTTAATTTCAATGATCTCTCCTTCAAAACCAGATTCACTGAGATTGGCCCCTTCACTCATCAAAATCAGAAATTTTTCCAGTCCATCTTTGATCAAAAAGTAGCAGTAACCATTTTTGTAGTGTAAAGAACCATCATAAATATGAACATTCTCAAAAAAATCGAGTGCCTCTTTGCACTCTTTATGTTTATTATTTTCTGTGTTTTTGATACTCACTTTTCAATAATTATTTATTAGTAGCCAAACAGGTCGGGCAAAAACATACTTATTTCGGGCACAAAGGTGATAATCAACAGGGAGATGATCATCGCTATGAATAAAGGAATCAGCGGTTTTATAACCCTGGTGATTGAGATGTTGGAGATTCCACATCCCACAAAAAGCACACTGCCAACTGGGGGCGTACAAGCTCCAATACAGAGGTTTAAAATCATAACAATTCCAAAATGGACGGGATCAATACCCATCTCAACCACAAGCGGCAGAAAGATCGGTGTAAAGATCAGAACTGCAGGAGTCATATCCATAAAGATTCCCACTGCCAACAATATCATATTGATTATTAACAGGATAATAAATGGATTATCACTCAAAGCGATCAAACTTTCACTGATGATAACCGGGATATTTTCGTAACTCATAATCCACGACATCGCCATAGAGGTTGCAATCAACAGTGCTACTATTGCCGTTACATTACAGCTTGAAAGGAACACTTCTTTTAGTTCCTTTGGGTTTACTCCTTTGTAGAAAATAGAGAGAATCAGAGCATAAACCACAGCTATCGCGGATGCTTCAGTTGCGGTAAAAATACCTGCAACAATTCCGCCAATGACCAGGATCACTAAAAAGAGACTTGGAAGTGCATCAATAAATTTTCTAAAAGCAACTTTAAGTGGAACCTTTCCGCTGATTGGATAATTTCGTTTGATGGCAAAGTAACCTGTAACAAACATCAGCGACAGACCAACCAAAATCCCCGGCAGATATCCAGCTAAAAAGAGAGCGGCAATAGATGCGCCTCCGCTTGCCAGAGAATAAACGATAAGAATATTACTGGGCGGAATAATCAACCCAACTGTTGATGAGGTTATATTCAGAGCCGTTGTAAATTCAATATCATAACCCTCTTTTTTCATTTGCGGCCCCATAAATCCGCCGATGGCCGAAGCTGTTGCCACAGCCGATCCGGAAATGGAAGCAAATAACATTGCCGAAACGATTTGAACGTAGGCAAGCCCCCCTGGCAACATTCCCACAACTGATTTTGCAAAATCGATCAGGCGCCTGGCAATCCCCCCCTGGTTCATAATTTGCCCGGCAAGGATAAAAAACGGAATGGCAAGCAGAGCAAAACTATCTAAACCGGTGGCCATCCGCTGGGCAACTGTGGTAATGGCCGGATCAAACGGAATACTCACAAGCATGGTGAGAAGTGTGGAAATGCCAATACAAAAAGCAATGGGTACACCGATCAAAAGCAGAAATACAAAACTGAGTACTAAAACTAAGATTCCAACAATCTCCATCAGGCCACCCCGTCTACATGATGTTCAATCTCTTGCGGACCTTCGTTGATAATCTGTTTGATGAAATTTACAGCGTAAATCACCATTAAAACTCCGCTTAATGGAAGTGCAAAATAGACGTAACCAAGTGAAATTTGAAGGGAGGCCGATAACTGATTGAGTTCCCACGTAAGCTGTACGAGATACCACCCGCCAAAAACAAGAACAACAACGGAGAAGCAGATGATAAAAAAGTGGATAACAAGTTCCATCCAGAATTTTACTTTGCCGGTTGCCTTATTTGTAAACAGATCAAATGCGAGGTGCATTTTTTTTCGATAGGCATACGATGAACCCAAAAGTCCGATCCAGATGAGCAGGTATCGGGCCACCTCTTCTGAAAAGGAACTCGCCTCTCCCAAAAGATATCGCGAAATCACCTGCCAGGTTACATCTACAACCAAGACCACCATCAAGCTGACCATAATCCACTCCAGGCACCGATCTATAATGTTGATCATTTTATTCATTGGCTAACTCCTGTATTCGCTGGATATATGAGTTTAACTCCTTATTCTGTGCATATTCTTCGTACATCGGCTGAAGTTTTTCACGAAACGGCTCTTTGTCAGGCCGAACCACTTCAATGCCTGCTTCCTGAACGGCTTCCATCGCCTCATTTGTGGATTCTTCCCACAGTTTCCGTTGGTAAATTGCAGATTCCTGGGCAGCGTTTTGAAGAATTTCTTTCTCTTCATCCGTCAATCGTTCCCAGGTAAACTGACTGGCAAACAGCATATCAGGAACGGCTGTATGTTCATCCAGGCTGTAATAATCTACTACTTCATAATGCCTTGTTAAGTATAGACTTGGAGGATTATTTTCAGCTCCATCTACAATTCTCTGTTGAAGTGCGGTGTACAGTTCCCCAAAAGAGATCGGAGTAGCAGAACCGCCCAGCATATTTACCATCTGAAGGGAGGCAGGGCTTTCCTGAACACGAATCTTCATCCCCTGGAGATCATCAGGATGAAGAATGGGGCGATCTTTCGTGTAGAAACTTCGGGTACCGGCATCATAATAGGTCAGCCCAACGAGACGAATGTTCTGTCCCGCATCCAGTAATTCCCGGCCAATTTCTCCATCGTACACTGCAAAACGATGTTCCTCATTTTCAAAGAGAAATGGTACGCTAAAAATCTTGTACAGCGGTTCAAACCCTTCGAGAACACTGGAAGAAACTTTTGTTATGTCCAAACTTCCAATTTGAAGTAATTCTAATAGCTCCCGTTCAGAACCAAGCTGTTGGGAAGGATAGATATCAATCCGCATTTTTCCGTTCGATTCTTCCTTTACCCGTTCAGCCATAAATACCATTGCCTTGTGGACGGAGTGGGAGTTATCAAGTCCGTGTCCCAGCTTCAGGACAGTCACATCGTTCTCACCTCCACAGGAGATAAGAAACAGAAAACAAGCAATTAAATAAATGAAGGCAGATCGTTTCATTAAGGTATACTAAGCAATTTTAATCCCTAAAGTTACCGGTTAAGTGAATTTCATTTTAATGGTTATCATTTGAATTTCCAAACAGATCTAATCTGTCCAATGCATCACTCATTTATAGTATGCAAGATTTGATATTCTTTATATCAATATGCAATTGATATCGACTTGCATGTATTTGAAATATCATTTTAGTATTGTAATAATACTTTATAGAAAATTAACTCTGGATTGCCACTCAATTCGCCAAAACTCAGTCACACTAATATGGAATAGCTTTATTTAATTTGATTAAATTTCTCAGCAAATCTTTCCCCTAGTTTCCTTTGGCCTTCTGAATCAAAGTGAACTTTATCTCCTTTATGATTCAAATCGGTGGTTTTTATCAAATATGCATTTGAATCTGTTTCAATATATTCTCTTATTTGCTCATTGAGTGCTTGCCAATTTTCATCCCAGATAGAAAATGAACCTAATTCACCTATTAATATTGGCAAAGTTGAATTGCCTGCTTCACTTCTAAATAACCCAAACAATTTTTTAAGTTGATTTGAGTAAGCATCAATTTTTTCTTTTGTAGCTGCATCACTTTCTCCCTGGTGCCAAAGGATACCCTTTATCATTCCATATTGTTGTCCAATTTTTAGTTTTTCCCTGAAGTTTGAATAAAGGCTGATATTTCTGTGTGTCGAGTCATTTATCCACTGGTTTATAGAGCTGCCACCTACGGCTGTTGGAATTATTAAAATTGAAATGCTGTCAGGAATATGCTTCAGTAATTCTTTTCCAAATGACAGTCCGCAATCCAATCCTGTCATTTTAGGTTCATAAAAGTGTAATGGTTCTTTTGCTATTATTAGATTTCCATTTTTGTTAATTGTCAGAATTCTTGGATCAGGTATGGTGTCCATTGGTTCTACTTTTCCACGACCTGCCATATTTGATTGCCCTGCAAGCATAAAAACCCATATGTTCTCTTTGGTAGGAATATTGTCAGGTTTTAGTTCAGTCGTTGGAAAGAATTCAGTTCTGCAATCTTTTTTATTTGTAACACTACCAATGAGTATGGAGAAGATTATAAATGATGTTAGAATAAATAATTTATTTTTCACTATTCCTGCGTAAATCTGAAGAATTATATTTAAAATGAATTTTTTACTGCATCTTATTTACGACTCAATTCATAAGCTTGTGTCGTTATATAATACTTTGTGAGCAGGTTGATTCTCTCCCACTCAGGGAGCCCGCCGTCCACAAGGGCATCCAAATAATTTTCTGTAACCCTGGTAAAGTGTTCTTCATGAGTTTCTGTGTGTTGTTCCGGAACGATTATTTCCCAACCAAATTCACTTTCTTCGGCAGCAAGTCCGGGATAACGGCCGCTTAATTTGTTCAGTGCATTGTTCAATATTGTTTCAAACTCACCGGAATCTGTATCACCTTTCGGTTCAACATAGAGAGTGGCTGTAAAATCCTGCTCCAGATCCTGCCGAATGACCAAATTTGCATTTGTCCCTCTCATATTCGAGTAATGCGTGTCACCCCCTTGAGGATTTGTAAATCCCCACTGGGCTGAGACCTTTGCGTATACATCGCGTACTTTAAAAATAAACTCGCCGTTGGCAGTTACATTCAAAATTGAATCCTCACTTACATCCGTCATCAGATAATCCGGAAAGTTTTCCTCTTTGGTGATCCGTTCAAACTGAGAACGGGTCAGCTCAGTGTCCCATGCTCTTGCATTTAGCACTTCAACTCCATCTTCAGATTTTTGATAATCAATAGGCTCGTTGGGAAATAACTGCCACAGAATCATATCAACAAGATGAGTGGATACATCCACAATGGCCTCTCCCTGCTGATCAACATCAAAGAACCATGCCGGCCTTACCAGTGTTTCTCCTGCTACGGTTTTATAGAAGAAATGAACACTCTCTTTTACAATGCCGGGATCTTCCGGGCTTCCCTGTATGAGTTCACCAAACAGTTCCGGCATTTGAGAGAGCTCTTTTTGTAAAATGGTAGTAATCTCATGGCGTTCGGTCATTATATCATTTACAACAACTCCATTTTCATCAGCAGTTTCCAAAGCGGTTTTAAGCGTTGAAAATTGATTTGGTTTGATAATCATCGGCTTATCAGCCAGAACATTTATTCCATTCTTAACTGCCCTGTCGATATACTCAATTTTACGGGCATTATTTCCCGCTACAACCATAACGTTGCCAGGTTTTTCCTCAATCATTTTTTCCAGATAATCCTCACCGGTATAAACCTGCTGATTCCAGTTCGTGGGATTCTCGTCTCTTGAATTGAATCGTTCGATCATGGCCAAATGAGCTTCGAGCTCCTTGCCTTCGGGTGCATAGACATGTACAACAGAATCAACCTGCGGATAGTTATTCATTTGAACCAGGCCTGCATGAAAATGGCCGGGATTGAGTGTCATGAGCCGCACCTCGCCGTCGGCTCCTGTAAACTCCGTATCCGGAACTTCCTGATTACAAGAGAGGGCAACAAAAAAAAGAGGAATCATTATCAAATATTGAATTTTCATAAATAAAGCTTTGAATGGATTTCGTTTAATATCTAAACCTAAACTTATTTGACTAAGCTAAACCGGAATTTTTTAGCACTTGATTTGTCAGCATGGAATATAATCGGCTCGGCCCCGAAAAGGGATGCCCATGGCGCGAGCCGATCTACGCTCCCAATCACTTACTAACCTCTTAATGCCGGGATCTGCGCAATTGAATAGGGATATCTTTCCGGCCGGGAAAGCATGGAATTGGCTTCATCGTCATTTTTAAAGCGTTCGTTGACCGGATCCCAATAAAGCTTTCTGGGAAGTTTCATGGCGATATGGGAAATCAAACAGGCCGTACATGAACGGTGAGCCACTTCAACAGGAGCTACAGTCTGTTGCCTGGTTCTGATGCATTCTATCCAGTTCGAATGCTGTTCACTGCTCTCATAGAGGTGAATTTCATTTGGGCCAATTTCGGAATCCAGAATTGCCTGATCACTCGCCTGCAACGGCAAGTCTGCCCTGTCCACATCCGGATCACTGGCTGTTACACCACTTCCCCGTGTTACGAAAATCCATCCTTCATCACCTTCAAAGCGTATTCCATTGGGATATTCACCGCTTACTAACATGGTTACACCATTCGCATATTTGGCTGTAACATTAAATTCTCCATGTACCGTCCAAAGCCCATCATAATTTGGATCGTCCGTCGGAAACTTGGCTTCAGCTTCTACTTCAATGGGTCCTGTATATTCGGTTCCCATACCCCAGTGAGCAGTATCTATGTGATGTGCACCCCAGCCTGTAATCATTCCAGCGCCAAACTGTTCACATCGAAGCCAACCGGGCCGAGAGTATCCTTCCAGCGGATGAACCCGATCAAGTGTATAAGGTACCATTGGAGTCGATCCAAGCCACATATCATAATCAAGATGTTCAGGAATTGGCATTGGTGTGGGATCTCCACCACCGGGATCACCCGGTAAACCCACTTTAATGGTATGAATTTCTCCGATACGCCCGTTACGTACTAATTCGCAAGCTTTTTTGAAATGGGGCCAGGGTGAGACCGAGCGTTGCTGGCTGCCAATTTGAAAAACGACTCCGGTACGGTGTATGATATCACTCATGATCCGTCCTTCTGAAATTGTAAGGGAGGCAGGTTTTTGTAAGTAAATATCTTTTCCCGCAAGTGCTGCTTCTATTGCAGGGCGGGCATGCCAGTGATCAGGAGTACTAATAACAACGGCATCGATATCCGACTGCTCCAGCATTTCGCGGTAGTCCTGGTACATTTGAACATCAACTTCATTTTCCCACCCCTTCTCTTCGGCGTACCAGCGTTCTACAAATTCTTTTCCTTCTTTCATACGCTTTGTGTCCACATCACTCACAGCCACCAGGCGAACATTGTCATGTTTCATGGTTTCGGGCAAGTCATGTCCCCTGGCAATTCTTCCGCAGCCAATTTGCCCGATATTGATCCTGTTACTCGGTGCATTCTTTCCAAATACTGTAGAGGGTACAATTGCCGGCGCTACAAACATCCCTGCCGCACCTAAGAGAGAGGTTTTCAGATATTCACGTCTTGTAAGGCCTTGTTTTTTTAAGGATGTGTTTTTCTTATTCATCATAATCTGTTTTGGAGTTTAGTTGTTATCAAAATTCAGGTTAAAGATCACAGAAGACTTCCGAAGTCTTCCAGATGGAGTTAAAATTGAAACCATAACACAGACAGAAAAAACCAATCTTGCTCAGATAGACTTCGGAAGTCTACCACTGCTTTAAATCGTTTAATCGGGATTAATCCGTCACCCATTTGATACCGCCTAACAGGTGTTTGAGAAACACAGGATCTGAGTATTGTTCAGGCCGGTGCCCCAAAGAAGTATAGAATTGACGGCCTCCTTCAAACTGCTGGTACCAGGCAATCGGAAAACGGTCTCCAAAGTTTTTTCCTGGAAATTTACCTCTTTGTTCATCCGTAACCGTGGACAGATCGGCAGCCAATACTACTTTCATACCGGGGTTGAGTTCTTTCAGATAATAACATTCATCATCTTCAATATTCCATCGTTCAGGCAAAAAAGAGACAGAAGGATGAGCCGGATCAATCACTTCAACCGTAAAATCCTGCCGTGGTGCATGTCGTTCAAAATTTCCTCCAAGTAATTGTGAAAACCAAGACCAATTGCGTTCTGAGCCGCTGGCAGAATGAATTCCCATAAATCCTCCACCATTGCGTATATATGTTTGAAGTGCTTCCCGTTGAACATCCGTATCAAATGCTTCATTGTTTGTGTTGGAAAAAATCAGAGCATCGTACTGTGTCAAATTCTCATCCGTAAAGAGATTCGGGTCATCTGAGGCATCTACTTCAAATCCATATTGATCACCAAGTTTTTTGATTGCTTCCACACTGTATGGAATATTTTCATGCACATATCCTTCCCCGTTTTTTGTATAGACCAGTACTTTTTTCTGATTCAAATCTCCGGAATATTGAACTTCTACTTTTGGTGGATTTGTATAACTTTCCCAATACAAGTTTGCTTGCTCCGGCTCAATGGTACCATCGTAAACAACCATTCGGTATTTTAGAGTATTGGAGTTTCCGGGTTTGAGAGTCCAATCCCTGTCCTGCGCCGGGTTAAAATTGATATAAACATTCTCTTCTCCTCCGTTCGCACCCTCCGGCCAAATCCTTAACAGTTCCGGAAAGTTATAATTTCCGGGATTTGTCATGAATAAAATTCCAGAGCGGCCCTCTTCAACCTCAGAAATTCCATTCACATCAATCCAGCGTGCACGGGTGGCATTGGCGTTACTTTTATCGTAACCCTGCGAGGTGAGCAGTTCAGTGTTGTTGTCGTTCCATTTTTCAGTGGCCCGCAAACTAAAGCCCTGGTATCTGTATTCTTTAATTGTAAAGGGTTCTTCGGTTGCGGGATTCAGTGTAGAAATAAAATCGATGATCCAGATATTCTGCTCAGGATCAGCATTCCAGACAAGCACCTCCCACTGTTCGTGTAAAGCTATCTTCTCACCCGAAGGTGCTGTAAAGTCAACATGGTCATGGATGGCTTTAAATCCTCCATAAATTGCTCCTTCAACTCGTTCAGGAACATGTTTAGCCCGTACGGTTCCCTCTCCGTCTCCGAGATTCCAGAAATCAATTTCTCTTCCTTCAAATTCGGTTCGGGTCCACGGATTCCAGATGCCATAATGATGATAGTGATCTGGCGGCTGAATACGGCTTAACACCTCTCCGCCGGGCGACCATATCGGATGGATATATCCTCCCCTGCTGTAAATCTCATCGACTCCATCGGGCACACCCATAGGAGCGTATCTGTAGTTAAGTATTTTTTTATCACCAATTGAAAATAACAGGCTTTTTCCATCGTCTTTCACACCTACTTTTTTCGTGTTTTCACTTCCAACCTGATCTGCTGTTCCTACTCTCAATTCAAAATTTCTTATTTCACCGGGATTCGTCTTTCCATCAAGAATCCAGTACAACCTGTCTGTACTACCAGGTTTTAATTGAGAAGCAACGGGTATCTCTTCACCTTCGGATATTTCATATAGCTGTAACTCACCTTTATGCAGCGAAAGTGGAATACCTTCAAGAGATACTGAAACCGGTGTGTTAACATATTCAGACTTTCCCGCATGTACGGAAAATTCGGCAATTTTGGACGATTGTGCATTTAGTGATGGACTACAGGCTATCACTAAAACTGCGGTCAAGAATAAGTAACAGCAATAAAACAGGTGTTTATTATATATCATTTTTATGTTTTATTTTTTTAAATATGGTCGAATGTCAAAAATGTTTCTAACCTTTGGTTTGCCAAAGGTGGCAGGTGCGACTTGCCAATCCAAGCAGTCTCATATCCTGAATTTTTCATCAATTCACCCAGAGTAGGAGCAGTCATTACAGTGTCAATAGCTCCATTGTAATTCATACCTACCTCACTGGGCATACGTCCGGTCATCATACTAACCCGGCCGGGCATACATACAGGATGTGTAGTATAGGCGTTGGTAAATAGAACGCCATCATTAGCAAGTCGATCAAGATGAGGTGTTTCAAAGTAATCAGCTTCGGCACAGCTCATGGCCCAGCCGGAATGCTGACACCCAAGTATGACCAGTATGTTGGGCGGTTGTGAATTCCCTGCTGTTTGCGCATGCGCTAAACTGTTTGTAATCAATATTAAAATAAATACAGTAATTTTGCTCATTGACACAGCAGGCAACTAAAATTAATTCTTATTCCGAATATGAATTGGGCCAGAATGATTGATATTCCAGGCTTCGGTTGACTGCCCGGGAACTTCACCACCTTCCGGTCTTCCACTGCCAATCCCTTCCTCCCAATTCTGACGATTTGCTCTATCAGGTGTCATATCATCGAACTCTGGTACTGTATCACCAGTTTGCTCGGTCCACATATCTAAAGCTTTGCGTAAGAATTCAAGTTGGTCAGCGTATTTCATATTCTCCGCCAAATTGTTTAGTTGATGCGGGTCTTTTGATACATCAAAAAGCATCTCCTCGGGTCTGGGCTTCATTACAACATCCTTTTGTGCATCGGTAGCCTTACCAGCCCGCCAATGATCTACCAATTCGGAATATGCAGCTATCTGTCCGTCTCTATACCTACCTGCTCTATCAAATGCATAATGCACGAGATTCATCCCCACAAGCTCTGGCAAATTATTGCGGATATATACAAAATTGCCGTAACGTACCATACGTTCATGATGGCGCTGCGCGTGCCAGTTACGTTCAGCGAAAACGAAGTCGCGAACATTTGAATCAGGATCTTCTATGAACGGCGTTAAACTGACACCCTGAAAGGAGGACGGTACCGAAACACCAGCAAGTTCCAGAATTGTTGGAGGTAAGTCGATCACACTGACTAACGACTTAGGTACGGCGGGTTCAACAATCTTATCTGGCCAGTACATCACCAACGGCGTCTTAATCCCACTATCGTACAGCCACCACTTGCTTCGCGGGAATGGGCGGCCGTTATCAGAAACCACAATAATGAGCGTATTTTCATAGACACCTTGTCTCTTGAGTTCATCCAAAACCAACCCAATGTTTTTATCAAACCGGTGGATTTCATTATAATAGTGAGCAAGATCTTTGCGTGTCATGGGGCCATCAACCATATATGGCGGAACACGAACATCTTCCACTCCGTGAGGGCCATCCGACAATGGTTGATCCCAATTTCTATGAGCATCATAAGAGGAAAACCACATAAAAAACGGTTTATCTTTGGGGCGCTCTTGTAATCTCGATACCCAATTTTCTGATCCACTATTACCACCACCTCCCATTACCTCAAAACTTTTACTTGCATCACCATTGAAGTGTTCTTTTCCCGCTTGAGCAGAATAGTACCCCGCTTTACGCAAAAGATGGGGAAACTGTGGCAGATTCTCTAAGTAAGGAGAATTGACCATATGCAACTCCGGTGCCCCCGTGTTATGCGGGTAGCGGCCAGTGATCAGACTCGTTCGGGAGGGACTACATGAACTGGTTGTTAGATATGCGTTTTCAAATCGCAGTCCATTAGCAGCAAGATTGTCAATATTGGGTGTCTGAATAGTTGGATGACCATATGAACCGAAATCCCCGGCAGACACATCATCACTCATAAACAATATGATATTAGGTCGATTATCTTGTGCTTGTGCCCCAATTACAAACAGTGTAAAAAAACAAAACACAGCAACGCATTTTATTCCAAAAAGAGCGTTTGATAATTTTTTCATAAATATATGAGCCTATAACTGAATTTATTTTTTGGCAAAAAATTAAATTTTAGAGCCATTATAAAGCTTACATGTCTTGAAGGACCTGCCAGATTTCAGACCAAAATGGTGTATATTGAAATATGAATGGTTTGTAATAGCTCATCAAATCTGTCAGGTCTGCAATTAGTCAAGACTGAAAGTACAGCATATTAGTTGTAGCCTGGATTTTGTTCAAGAGTAGTCTCTTTATTTGCCTCAATTGCAGAGAGAGAAATTGGCCACAAGTCTTGAATATCCTGAATTTGATCGGCATTTAAATTATTGAATTTCTTATTAATAGCCTCATTTTATTTCAATTGCTACCATTGCGTAATCGAACACCTAACCTATTTCCATCACATATTTATCCTCATGCATAAGAGAGCCATCAGAGTAAAATTATGAATAGGATTTCCTTTGCTGTTCATATAAATTTGAATATTTAACCAGTATATTCAAAAGACTGCTGATTCACGAATGAGTTGTGAAGTGGGACAAAAAAGATGTTCACCTATTCAAATGTATTTCAAATTAACTCGCTACAATGGATCAAAAATGATTTCAGGATAACTTTAGTTTTAACGGTTGAACAAAGTGTTTCAAAGTAAACTACATGATCCTGAACTCTCCTGAGTTTCAAATGATAAGAGATACAGGAATATTGAATTCAATCAGAAAGTTGATTCAAATATGAAGAAGATGATCATCATCGGCGCCACCTCCGGGATTGGAGAATCCCTCGTCCGGCATGCTATTGATAAAGGCTACAAAGTGGGTGGCACAGGGCGAAGAGTGGAAAGGCTTGAACAGATGAAGAACGAACTGGGTGAAAAATTCCATCATCGCGAGATGGATGTTGTTGAAAAAATGAAAGCCAGTTCTCAACTTCTCTCCCTGATTGAGGAGATGGGCGGAATGGATATCATTGTACTGAATGCGGGAATTTCCAACTATCCGGCTTCATCCATTATCTCTATGGAGCAGGAAATTATTGATGTGAATGTAAGCGGATTTGTACAGCTATTTGGCGAGGCTTTCCAGTATTTCAAAAAACAGGGACACGGACAGATTGTTGGGGTTTCTTCCATTGCCGGATTATTTGGATCGTCCAGAGCTGCTCCTTACAGTGCCTCAAAAGCGTTTATTTCTACTTATATGCAGGCGTATCGCCAACGAAGTAATAATGCTGAATATGATATTACCATTACAGATGTTAAACCCGGTTTTGTGAAAAGCGAGATGACGGAAGGCAAGAGGGGGATGTTCTGGGTGGCTGAAACGGACAAGGCGGTAAGGCAGATGCTGACCGATATCGAAAAGAAGAAATCGTATTCCTACATCACCCGGCGATGGCGGTTTGTTGCGTGGCTGATCAAACTCACACCCAACTGGGTCATTGACAGGCTTTAGTCTCTCTACATAAACAGGTAAAGCAAAAGCAGAATAAACGGCAGGGTAAAAACCCAGTTGCCTCTCCAATATGTTTGATATTCTCGTTCCATCGTTATGGGGTGTTGTTTATTGATTTCCATCATTGTTTCTTCGTACGAAATTAGGTCCAGTTTGTTCCCAGCAAGAATGTTGTTCAAGGTCTAAAGTCTAATGTCTAAGGTTGTTTATACTTTGAACCATCCAACTTACTATTCTTTAAATAAGCCATGAGTGATGATATCTTTCTACTTAATATTGTGCAACGATTTACTAAATCATCTAATTCTCCGTGGGTGATGTATTCATAGTCAAATGCTCTATAAGATTGAGATCTTGTTTCACCACAAGATCCTTTGGCTATGCTTAAGAATTGAATGAATTCCCCTTTTCCATTTCTTTCAAATCCCTCTGCAATATTATCCATTGTTGATCCAGAAGATCCCTTTATTTGATTTTTTAGTTTATAATCTTTTCTAAAAGCTTCTTCTTCAGTCAATTGAAATATAATTTTCGAAAGAATCCTTGCCTCCTGCCAGATTTCCAAATCTTCAAATTCTTATTGTCATATCAGATCATTAACTCTTAAATTTTTTCATAAACCTTGGACTTTAGACTTTATAACTTTAGACCTATCCAAGCCACCCTTCCCGATCCAAACTCCGATACTGAATCGCCTCGGCAATATGATGCGTTCGAATCTCTTCGGATCGTTCGAGGTCGGCGATGGTTCGGGAGACTTTTAGAATTCGGTCGTATGCGCGGGCGGAGAGCCCCAGTGTGTTCATCGCTTTTTTTAGCATATTTTCACCGGCTTTGTCAATCGGACAGATTTTTCGGGCCAGCTTGGTATTCATCTGAGCGTTGGAATGAACGTTTTCAATTCCCATAAACCGTCGGTTTTGAATTTCTCTTGCAGCCACAACACGTTGGCGAATCTGTTTGGAGCTCTCCCCTTTGGCTTTGGCTGAGAGTTCATCAAAACTCACTTTTTCCACATCGATGTGCAGATCAATTCGGTCCAACAGCGGGCCGCTGATTTTCCCCAAATATCGCTGCATCTGCATATTTGTGGCACCGTTTGTATCGGTTGGATCGTACCAATCACCTGTGGGAGATGGATTCATCGACGCTACCAACATAATTCGGCTGGGGTAACTGACACTCATTCGCGCTCTCGAAATATTCACGATTCCGTCTTCCAATGGCTGACGCATCACTTCCAGTGCACTCCGTTTGAACTCTGGTAGCTCATCCAAAAATAGGACGCCATTATGCGCCATCGAAATCTCACCCGGCATGGGGATGCTTCCTCCGCCAACAAGAGCCACATCCGAAACGGTGTGATGCGGACTTCTGAACGGACGGCGGGTCACCAGTGATTTTCCCGGCTGAACCAATCCGGCAACAGAATGAATTTTGGTGGTTTCAAGAGCTTCATCCAGGGAAAGCGGCGGTAAAATAGTGGGCAGCCGGCGGGCCATCATCGTTTTTCCCGAACCGGGCGGACCGACCATAATTACATTGTGAAGTCCGGCCGCTGCCACTTCCAATGCACGTTTCACATTTTCCTGACCACGGACATCTTCAAAATCGAGTATCTCGTGTTCTCCGTTTGTCTGAAACAGGGATTCAAGATCAATATCAATAATACTGTGTGAATTCTCATCCTCCAGCCATTCCATCACCTCGGTGATGTCGTTAAAGGCCACAACGTTGATTCCCTCCACTACGCCTGCTTCCGCCCCATTATCTTTTGGAACCAGAACATATTCCAGGCCCCGATCTCTCGCTTCCACCACCATCGGCAAAATTCCTTTGATCGGACGTAGCTGTCCGTCCAGTGCCAGTTCACCTGCAATCAGAGATTTTTCCAGTTTATCGGTTTCTATCTGCCCCGACACGGCAAGCAAGCTCACAGCTATCGGCAGATCAAACGCACTTCCCTCTTTGGGAAGATCGGCCGGAGCCAGGTTCACCGTAATCTTCCCTCTTGGAAAATTAGCACCTGCATTTTTAAGCGCGGCATCTATCCGGTCTTTGGATTCGCTCACAGCGCGGTCGGGCAATCCTACCAAAAAGTATTTCGGCACTCCGCCGCTCATATTTACTTCAACTTCGATTAAACGGGCATCCACGCCGATTGTAGATGCGCAATAGACTCTTGAAAGCATATCTGATTTTGTATCTTTATTAATGGTCTTCTCGTAGTATGAACTATGAAAAGCCAATCCCTTACAAAAAAATCTAAAAGAAACGGTAAAATCATGGAAACAACACAAAAAACCATTCTCGAAGAGATTCGCGGAACCGTTGACGAAATTGTTACTCAAATCAAGAAAATCATAAAGGAAGGTAATGCCCGGCGTGTTCTGATTAAGAACAGAAAGGGAAAAATCCTTTTCCAGAGCCAACTTACAATTGGAGCTGCCGGTTTAACACTCTTAGCAGTTTATGCCCCCCTGATTACTGCTGTTTCCACTATCCTCCTCTATGCAAATGATGCTAAAGTATTCATCGAACGAGAAGTGGATGAAGAGGAGGAGGAGAAAGATGAATATGAAGTGGAAGCGGAGGTGATTGAGATTAAGGATGATGAAGAGGAAGAAGAGGAAAGGAAGTCTGAAGCTAAGCGAAATGGTGAAGATTCAGAATCTGAGAAGAAATAGGAGATTTCAAAACGCGTAAACGCTTAACATTCAAATTTATAGATCGAGCGACTTTCTTTTCATCCCCCATTGCCCCCTTCAAAGGGGGACTCTCCTATCAAAGTTTGAATTAGATATTCAACGGATAAGTGAAACAAACAGAACCATTATTCTAAATAAATATACTCATCCGATGAATTGCTACTGTAGCAACTGGTAAATTAATATAGTATTAGGATCAATAAATCAATTTAATAGTCAACTTGAAAAGAGGGTACAAAAACACTAAAAATTTTGTGATTTCGTGTTTTTGTGGCTACCTGATTGACTATACTTTTTTAAAGATTGTAACACTACAAATCTAAGATTTTATCCCCGGCTCGGCGAGCCGGGTTACGTTTATTTCCAGTGTTCTTGGGCGAGCGCTTCCTCGTCAATTTCGTTTTCAGCCAAATATCGCTCAGCATCTAACGCAGCACGGCATCCGGTTCCGGCAGCAGTTACAGCCTGACGATAGATTGGGTCCATCGCATCGCCGCTGGCAAAAATTCCGGGCAGATCTGTTTCGGTAGATTGGCCTTTCGTTTGGATATATCCAACATCATCCATGGTAAGTACGCCTTTAAAGAGATCGGTATTCGGTTTGTGGCCAATTGCAATAAATACGCCGGTTACATCATCAAGAGTGGTAACCTCTTCCGTTTTATTATTGTAGATCTTTACACCTTCAACCACTTTTTCACCCAAAACTTCCTGGAGTTCGGAATCCCACATAAATTCAATTTTCTCGTTATTGAATGCGCGTGTTTGCATCGCTTTGGAAGCCCGGAGTTCATCTCTTCGGTGAATAACTGTTACTTTTGAGGCGAACTTTGTCAGGAATGTAGCTTCTTCCATTGCGGTATCTCCGCCCCCCACAATAATCACATGTTGATCCCGGAAAAAAGCCCCATCACAGGTTGCACAAGCACTCACTCCCTTCCCTCTCAGTCTCTGTTCACTTGGCAAATTTAACCACTTTGCGGAAGCACCTGTCGAGATAATAATTGATTTTGCATACAGTGTTGTTTCTTCATCAACTGTAAGTTTGTACGGCCGCTTCTCAAAGTTAATATCTGTTACATATCCGTATCGGCAATCGGCACCGAAGCGTGTGGCCTGTTCGCGAAAATCTTCCATCATTTTGGGACCCATCACTCCTTCCGGGTAGCCGGGATAGTTTTCAACATCAGTGGTTTGCATCAATTGACCACCGGGTTCAGGTCCTTCAAAAATCACAGGATTCAGATCGGCGCGGGCAGCATAGAGCGCGGCTGTTAGCCCTGCAGGTCCGCTTCCGATTATTACTACATCTAAAGTTTTATCTTGTATATCTTCCATTTTAGTACACTTTTTTATTTTTCTTTTTAAAGGTAAGAAAAATCATGCGTTGTTATAGTCAATAATATCTATCAATATGATAACTTTTAAACAAGATTTCTTACTTTAAAAAAGAATTATTTCTAATAACGACCACGTGTTGCAAATAGAATAAAAATCGCTAAGTTACCTGAAATCATGACAACGGAGGACTAACATTGATAGTTGGAGTTTGTAAGGAGACTCAGAAGAACGAAAAACGTGTAGCGTTAACACCGGAAGGTGCAGAGAAATTAATTTCACTCGGCCTGGATGTTTGGCTCGAAAAGGATGCAGGTGTTGCCTCAAGCTACACAGATGAACAGTATAAAGAGGCCGGTGCTACCATTGAATCAAAAAGAGAGGCTATTCTCGAAAAATGTGATCTCTATTTAGCTGTACAGGCACCGGAAGAGGAAACGGTAAAAAAACTTAAGGAAGGAACCGTTCTGATCTCGTTTATCTGGCCGCTTCAAAATGGAGATTATGTTGATCTGTTGAAAAAACAGGGAATAAGAGCCATGGCAATGGATACTATTCCAAGAATCAGCCGGGCTCAGTCGATGGATGCTCTCTCTTCGATGAGTAACATTGCAGGATATAAAGCTGCCCTGATTGGTGCCGATCATCTTGACAAATATATGCCGATGATGATGACCGCAGCTGGTACAATTCGTCCGGCGAAAGTTCTGGTATTAGGAGCTGGTGTTGCGGGATTACAGGCCATAGCCACCGCTAAACGATTAGGATCTGTGGTTGAATCGTTTGATATCCGCCCCGAGGTTAAAGAGCAAGTGGAAAGTTTAGGGGCAACATTTGTAGAAGTTCCTCTTGAGAAGGAGGAAACCGAATCCGATGGTGGATATGCCAAAGAGCTTTCAAAAAGCAACCAGGAGAGACAACGTGAAGTGATACACGAGCATGTTAAAAAATCGGATATCGTTATTACTACGGCGCTTATCCCGGGAAAACCTGCGCCGCTGCTGGTAACTAAAGCAATGGTTGAGGATATGAAACCCGGTTCTGTAGTTGTAGATATCGCTGCTGAGCAAGGTGGAAATTGCGAAGTCACTGAACCTGGAGAAACGATTAATCACAATGGAGTACTCATTGGAGGCCCACTGAATCTGCCAAGTTCCCTTGCTTTCCACGCCAGTAAACTCTACTCAAAAAATTTACTTTCACTGCTCGATCTGTTGATAGAAGACGGTAAACCAAATTTTAATTTTGAAGATGAGATTATACTGAATGCTACCATCACGAACGAAGGTGAAATTGTTTCACCATTTGTAAAAGAGAATAGTTAGCCTAACTACTTACAACACATTCTCACTACTCAATACTCATGACTCAATACTTTTAACATGGAAGATCTGATTTTTAATCTATTTATTTTTGTTCTGGCTTCTTTTGTAGGCTTTGAACTAATCTCAAAGGTACCTCCAACACTACATACACCCCTCATGTCGGGTGCAAATGCTATTTCGGGAATCACACTTATCGGTGCTTTAATTATTTCCGGAGCTTCCGGAAGTGCATTCTCGCACTGGATCGGTTTTGCCGCCATCATCTTTGCCACCATTAATGTGGTTGGGGGATTTATGGTTACCGACCGTATGCTCGAAATGTTTAAAAAAAAGGAGGATGATCAATGAGCCAGTTTTTACCTGAAGCCATTCAATCCTTTTTACCAAATGTTATTCAGTTAATCTACCTGGTCGCCACTGGATTTTTTATCATTGGGATCAAACGGCTGGGATCTCCTGCAACTGCGAGATCCGGAAATCAGCTTGCATCCTTAGGAATGTTTATTGGTGTTGCCGTCACACTTTTCGATCAGGAAATTGTAAGCTTTGAATTGATTATTGCCGGAGTTGTTATCGGATCCGTGATTGGTGCATTTGCAGCCAAAAAAGTGGAAATGACCGCGATGCCGGAGATGGTGGCTATCTTCAACGGTTTTGGCGGTGGTGCCTCAGCACTCGTAGCCTGGGGAGAACTGGCCCGGCTGGATGCCACACTTTTTGATATTCAGTCTCTTGTAACCACAGGTTTAAGTATCCTCATTGGTTCCATTACCTTCACTGGAAGTTATATCGCCTTCGGAAAATTGAAAGGATTTATCGGAGGAGGCCGAATTGCCCTTCCCGGTCAGAATATCATCAATCTACTTCTAACTGCCATTGCCCTGGTTCTTGTTGGATGGTTTACTGTTGATCCGACAAATCAGGTTATTTTTTGGTGCCTTTTTGGTTTGGCATTGTTGATTGGTGTGTTAACAGTACTCCCGATTGGCGGCGCCGATATGCCGGTAGTCATATCCCTGTTGAACTCCTACTCTGGAATTGCTGCCTCGATGGCCGGGTTTGTACTTGGAAACAATCTTCTGATTATCAGTGGTGCACTGGTAGGAGCAGCCGGTTTGATTCTTACCAACATCATGTGTAAAGCGATGAACCGTACTTTACCTAATGTTCTCTTTGGTGCTTTTGGCGGCAGCGATGAAGGCCCGGCTGCAACAGGTGATTCTGACAAAACCGTTCAACAGACCTTTGCCGATGATGTGGCTATTCAGTGTTCATATGCCAAAAAAGTAGTGATTGCTCCCGGTTATGGATTGGCTGTAGCACAGGCACAGCATGTATTGAAGGAAGTTGCCAACCTGCTCGAAGAAAAAGGAGTTGAAGTAAAATATGCTATTCACCCTGTTGCGGGACGAATGCCGGGCCATATGAATGTGTTATTGGCTGAAGCAGATGTACCGTACGATGAACTTTACGATTTGGAAGAGATTAATCCTGAATTCTCATCCACGGATGTAGTTCTGATTATCGGGGCTAATGATGTGGTAAATCCGGCTGCAAAAACATCCCCCGGAAGTCCTATTTATGGAATGCCGATTCTGAATGTTGATGAAGCCAAACGAACCATCATCTTTAAGCGAAGTTTAAGTCCTGGTTATGCCGGAATTGATAATGCACTTTTCTACGATGACAAAAATCAGATGTTCTTTGGCGATGCCAAGAAGTCGTTGCAGGAATTGGCTACTGCGATTAAAGAGTTGGATTAAAAACCCACCCCTTAGTCCCCTCCCTACGATGAAAAAAACATCGCAAGGAGGGGAATTCCTTGAAGCGTTGAAAACCTCCAAGGTTTTTCATACATAACGTTTAGGAATTTCTTCCTGCTTATCACTTTTTTAATAGTAAACCTTGGAGGTTTTTTACGTTCTAATTCTCACTCAACCGGTAAAATCCTGTTAATCGTCCCATTCGATTCGTTGGTGAAATAGATATATCCATCCGGAGCTTCTTCCACGTCTCTTATTCGTCCGATTCCTTCCAATATTCGTTCTTCTTTAACAAACTCTTCTCCATCAACAACAATCCTGGAGATTAACTGAAAAGCTAAGGCCCCATTCAGGATGTCGCCTTGCCAGCCTGGATAGTGATTACTTGTTACAAATGTCATCCCGGAAGGCGCTATCGAGGGATCCCAGTACCAAACCGGCTGTTCCATTCCTGCTCGTACAGTATCATCCGTAAATGATGTACCGTTGTAATTAATACCGTAGGAGATTTCCGGCCAGCCAAAATTTAAGCCGCCCTCATCGTGCACGTTAATTTCATCTCCTCCTCT
Organism: Balneolaceae bacterium; assembly: GCA_034521495.1. Classification (NCBI taxonomy): domain Bacteria; kingdom Pseudomonadati; phylum Balneolota; class Balneolia; order Balneolales; family Balneolaceae; species Balneolaceae bacterium. Next base: position 46,603 of record JAXHMK010000012.1, on the reverse strand, counting down.
TGGTCCATGTTCATTCGTCCAGATAATTCCCGTTTCAGGATGAACGTCCATTCCCTGAGGATTCCGAACTCCATACGTATATACAGCATCTATTCCATCTTCTCCTACAAATGGATTGTCTTGTGGAATACTCCCGTCATCATGCAGGCGATAGATCTTTCCACCGTCTCGGTTAATATCCTGTGGATTTTCATCTCTGTTGCCTCTGTCGCCAATTGAAAAGTAAAGATATCCATTTGAATCAAATGAGATTCGGCTGCCAAAATGCTGACCCCTGTCGGTAAAAGGAGTAGCCGAGTACAGTTCTTCATTATCCACTAAAGAATGGGATTCATCATCATAGCGTGCTCTCATTATCGCTGTGTTTGCACCTCCGGAACCTGGCTTCGAATAACTGAAGTAGAGCCAACCGTTTTCATCATATTGAGGGTGTGGCTGGATATCTAACAAACCACCCTGGCCTTCAGCCCATACTTCCGGTACTCCTGCAATCGGTTCTTCAACCAACACTCCATCTCGAATAAGATGCATATCTCCATCTCGTTTAGTAATAATCATATCTCCATTTGGTAAGAAAGCCATTCCCCAAACAATATCAACATTCTCAACCACTGTTTGAACGTGAAAATCAAACTCTTCGGATTCATATACCTCATTGATAGAAGAAGGTAACTGGAAGTACAAATCGGTTTCATAGACAACATTTACTTCACCGTCATCAACCTGTTTTGCAGTACCGCTGTTATTTTCGGAACAACCAATCAATTGAAAAACTGTTATAGTAAGTGCCAACAGAAGCATTAAAACTTTTTGAATATTTTTCATAGCCAATAATATTTCATTAATCTATTTATCTATTTATTTGTGAAAATATTAATTATTTGATCAATCAACACAATGAAAGCCAATATATCATCTATATGGGAATGAAAAGTCATTTTTTTACACTTTTTGTACTATTAACACTACCGATCAATTTTTTATTTACTGATTTTACCACTGCTCAGAATCGTTCTTACCATAAACAAGTTGAAACAGATCTGCTAATAGTTGGAGGAGGCGCCAGCGGGGTGAGTGCTGCTATCCAGGCTGCCCGATTGGGAATAAAAGTTATTGTTGTAGAACCGACACCCTGGCTTGGCGGAATGCTAACGGCCGCCGGAGTAAGTGCAACCGATGGCAACCACAATTTGCCCTCCGGAATATGGGGTGAGTTCCGCGAGAGGCTTCGCAATCATTACGGGGGAGCAGAAGCACTTGCCACCGGATGGGTCAGCCACACTCAGTTTGAGCCTCACGTTGGAAATGCCATTTTTAACAAAATGCTGGATGAATATCCCTCCATACAGCGGTTTCACGGATATTCCATTAAAGATGCTATTGTGAAAAATAAACGGGTTTTGGGAGCGACTTTTATTCATAAAGAGGGGCAAACATTAAACGTAGAAGCTACCATTAGCATTGATGCGTCTGAGTATGGAGATTTGATGGCAAAGTCGGGTGCTAACTATTTTATCGGGCTGGATCCGCAGGAACTTACTGGTGAAAAGATTGCACCAACGTATGGAAATTCAATGATCCAGGATCTTACATACACAGCTATTCTGAAAGATTATGGACCTGACGCAGATATGACAATCCCTCGTCCGCCTAACTATCAACCCTCCATTTTTGAAAATGCCTGCAAAGAGGTGAGTGAACATCCAGAGGAGTTTGAAGGCGTGGATTGCGAAACAATGCTCGACTATGCTAAACTCCCGAATGATAAATATCTCATCAACTGGCCGAATAATGGCAATGACTATTATCTGAATGTGATTGAAAACACTCCAGCCGAACGAAAAATTTTATTGGAGGAGGCAAAAAATCGTACACGGCAGTTCATCTATTTCATTCAAACGGAGCTTGGATTTAATAACCTGGGGATCGCTGATGATGAGTTTAAAACAGATGATGGATTTCCATACATCGCTTATCATCGGGAAACGCGTCGGTTGGACGGGATGACAATGCTGACGATGAACGAACTCATTGATCCCTATGAAGCCGGCTCAAATCTTTACAAAACAGCCATCGGTGTTGGAGATTATCCACTGGATCATCACCGAAGGCTAAATCCGTCTCCTCCTGACAGCCTGCTTGAGGATGGAGATCGCGAACCTTATGAATTTGAAACCCATTATGATGCGTTTCCACCCATTCCCTCATTTTCTGTGCCTTTAGGAAGTTTGATCCCAAAAGAGATTGATGGATTAATTGTAGCAGAAAAAAGTATCTCCGTAAGCAGTATCGCAAATGGCTCGAGCCGCTTACAACCGGTGGTAATGACCATCGGGCAGGCGGCCGGAACTGCGGCTGCACTCAGTATTCAACATAATATTCAACCGAGAGACCTTTCCGTCAGAGAGGTGCAGCAAAAACTTTTAGATGCCAATGCCTGGCTTTTGCCCTTTATGGACACCACGCCTAAAGATTGGTTTTTTGAACCACTTACAACGTCTTGGTGTCAGCGGTGTCTTGAAAGGCGAAGGAATTCCTTATGCCTGGGCCAATCAAACGAAAATTTATCCTGATAGTGTAATGACCCAATCTCAGGTTACAGAGGCGCTGGAGATTGCAACCGGTAATCAGGCTCTGTCACTTACCCGCCATAATAAAAAAATGGCAACACGAAATGATGTTATCTTCACAGTTTGGAAACTTGCCGGTTCCCCGCGTGTAGATCAGCAAATTGACCTGACGAATATCCAGCTAAATGATGACTCCTATCCGGCCTGGCAATATGCCGTTCAGCATGGCTGGACAGATGGGTGGATCACTGAAAATCGTCTCAACCCTAATAAACCAATTCTAAGAAAAGAGTTTGCAACACTGGTTGACAAGGCGCTTAATCCATTTGAAAACCTTCCGGTATCGATTGTGCCAGATGGGTACTCAAAAAATTGATAATTACTCTTCAGACTTATCAACCTGTTTTTCTTCGTGCTCGGTTGCTGTTTTCAAAGAAAATGAAAAAGTACTCCCTTTTTTAGGTGCGCTGGTTACCCAGATCTCTTCATTGTGCTTCTCGATAAACTCTTTGCATAGCATCAACCCCATACCGATTCCTTTTTCTCCCTGGGTTCCTACTTTCTGTTGCATTTTTTCTGCTGTAAATAATTTGTCTTGTTCTTCCTGCGGAATTCCCACACCGGAATCTTCAACAGAAACAATTACTTTATCATCTTTTTCTTCCAGCGAAATTTCCACAATAGAATCTCTCCCCGAAAATTTTATAGCGTTAGAAATCAAGTTCCGAATCACAGACAATATCATATTCCGGTCTGCCCGCACATAATGGGGTTTCTCAATTAAATTTCTAACAAAAATATTCTTGAATGTAGATTGGGCATCCGTCATTGAAATCGCTTGATCCACTAACTCCGTTATGTCAATCGATTCAAACTTTGGTTCCAGTCCACCCTCTTTTGAGTTGGACCATTGCAACAAATTCTCCAGCAGAGCCAATGTATTTCGCCCGGAGTCCAGAAGCATTTTCATCATGTCCACCTGCTCATGCTCCCCCTTCTGCTCGAACTCATTTTTAATCAACTCTATATATCCCAGAATAGCAGAAAACGGATTTTTGAGATCGTGTGCAAGAATGGATTGCAGCTTATTTTTCTCTTCAATATGCTTTTTGAGTTCCTCGTTCGACACTTTCAACTCCTCGGTCCTCTCATCAACCTTCCGCTCAAGCTGCCGATTATATATTTGAATGCTTCTCAACCGATACCGAAATGCCACAACAATAAGAATACCCGATAAAGCTACAATACCAAGGTAAAACCAAATGGTTTGCCAAAATGGCGGATCTACACTAAATGAAATGGTTGCTGCCTGAGTGCTCCAAACCCTGTCGTTATTTGATGCTCTGACTTTAAACGAATAGTCTCCCGCTGGAATCATGGAATAGATCGCTTCACCACTGTTTCTTGCACTTAACCAATCCTGATCGAAATCCTCCAACATATACTCGTAGCGGTTATATTCCGGATTTTTATAACTCAAGCCGCTAAATCGGAAAATAATTCGATGAGCACTGTGGGGTATCGATTCTAACTGCGTTTGGCTGTAGATTTGACCATCAATTTCTATTTCCTCAATAAACGTATTTGGCGGCTCCTCATTAAGTTCCATCCGCCGTGTATTGATCACATTAACACCCTGAACTGTTGGAATGAGCAGTTCGCCATTTTCTGTCAACTGGCTGGATGGCATAAATCCACCATTTGTTTCACGAATTGTCATGCCCTCGCTTACCCCAATCCGGGAAACACGCAACCGGTCGATCTCTCCATTCAGGAAACTTTTAACCTGGTCTTGTGGGATATAGAAAACTCCAAGATTTCCACCCAACCACAAATCTTGATCCTCATCAAAGGCAAGTTGGGAAATGGTGTTATCAAACAAACCATCTTGTGTAGAAAGTACTCTTGGTTCTTCCCCCGGCTCATAAACAACCAGTCCCCCGCCATAACTGCCAAACCAAAATCGCCCGGAAGCATCTTGTGTTATGGTTCGAAAATTGGATAGGCCAAGTTCAGATACAGCTTGAATATCATGAATTTCGTTTCCCTGTAATATTCCTACCCCCTCATCAGTAGCCACGAAAATGTCGCCGTTTTTACTCTCAAAGATCATCCGCACTGCTGCAAGCGTTTCACCTTCGCTGTCTTTTACAGGAACTATCTCAGAATTGGATTGCCTGTATAAACCATTAGAATAGGTACCAAACCAAATCGACCCATTACTATCTTCAAAAATGGATAGGAAAACACTTACATCCTGAAATTCACCTGGAGTGAATCTTTCAAATTGTTGTCCGGTGGTCCTGCGATAGTAAACTCCATCCCCCCATGTACCTACCCAAAGGGTGCCATTGCTTTGTTCCATTAGTGACCACACACATTCGTTTTGGATGCCGTCTTCCTCGCCAAATCGCTGAATATTTTCATCTGTAAAACGGTACACACCATCACAATTTGCTCCCACATATGTAGCCCCGTCACGGCCCGCCAATACCCCGGTAATTCCCTGTTGATCTAATGTAGCGAAATCATCTCCCTGGTAAACCGGTGTAGATATAAACTGCACGATTCCATTGGATAGTGATGCAGCCCATAAAGACTCTTCATGATCGATCATAAGATCTATTACGCTGAGCCGGCTGTAGTAAACTATTTCACGGCTGCCTGATAAACTCATGCTAAAAATACCATCTCTCCCATATACAAAAATGGTGTCTTCTTGAGGCAAGAATCCTTGCAGAGAAGATTGATTTACATCCTCACTGGTTAGTACAATTTCCGCTTCCTCATCATATCGCAATAAACCGGCCTCAGTCATCAGGTATAAATCGTTATTTACATAATGAAAGTCCATAAACTGAACAACATTCGACAATCGGTTCACCACAGAGTTTTCTATACGAACCGAATCATTATTGAGCCGGGCAATGGTATGCACGGCGGTGCCATCTGGATGTAACTGGATAAGGTGATTTGTAAATAATACATAGACGTGTCCGTTTCGAAATGCCAGGTGGTTTACATACTCATTGGGTAAATGATCCAGGTAGGTCATCTCTCCATCCTGCATAACAAAAACTCCTATACTTGTACCAATCCATGTTCTATTGTCGGACCCAAATTCAATGACCGTGGTTTTAACATTAGAACCATATTTCTCCGGATCAATCGAGTATGTTGTGGCAGAATCTGTTTTTGCATCAATTACTAAAAACCCTCCCAGTTCTAAACCTGCCCATATATTTCCATCTTGATCCTCGTTAACGGAGGTAAACCGATTGGACTCCAAATTTTCAAGATTGTTCATATTATACACCTTGAAATCCAGGCCGTTATATCGTACCAATCCATTGTATGTGGCCGCCCATATATAGCCCTTTTGATCCTGGTACATTCCATTTATGCCATTCGCGGGAAGGCCGTTTTCCGTGGTAAAATCTCTTGCAACTACAAAGTTATGGTCTCTGATGTTGTAGCTTTCCTGTGCATATCCAACATCGGCGATACACAGCGATGAGATGAAAACCGTAAATAAAAGAAATGCGTTAAACGTACGTGATGCCATATGCCCGGTTTTAATAGTCTTTATCAACTTTACAAAAAAATCTGACCAAATTATAGATTTTTATAATCCGTTCTCCGGCAACACTTTTCCTAAAAAATAACTCTTTTACATGCAATACAAGCAGTACTTTTCAATTACTTTCTGAAGGCTTTGCAAAACTATGACCGTCATCCTGAACTTGATTCAGGATCTCCTGATACTGGCTATAAAGACGAATGGAGAATCTGAATCGAGTTCAGATTGACGCATACCCACGGTTTTGCAAAGCCTTCTTTCTAATCCAATCTGTATATGCCGGATATGTTAAAAGGCAAGACTTCAAACCCATCGAAACCCGGAATATCTGCTGACACCCGGGCTGATCCCGTCAGAGTATAAGGGAACTCCTTTTCGCCCCTGAGCATATCAAATAAAACCGACCCCATTTGGGAAGAGTTTAACCGGATTGGGATTGTGATTAATTCACTTTCTGATTCACCCAACTCAATATCTCTTTCCAGAGTGGTATTTAGCCATTCATTCTCATTCACTGTAAGATTGTAGGAAGCATCAGCAAATGAAATTCCAAACGAATTGGGATTCTGAACCCGAAAAGAGGCTGCCATCTCCGCACCGGAAAATGAAAGTTCATTGATATTGAAATTGCTGAGCTCAATTTTAGGCAGTTTAGGGATGGGTAGTTGACCTTCTGCACTAACAGGAACCCGTTGTTTACTTACACCTGCAAGATCAAACTGCACCTCGCTGGATATCCGGTAGGCAATAGAATCTTGCCTCACAGCTGAATCAATTGTGTCGAAAACCTCGGAAAACGTAAGCGACACCGGAACCTGGATAATACTCTTTGATGCGCCGGCAATTCTCAAATTTTCAGTTTGAATACCCGTTACAAACTCCTTTCCATTGATAAAAAACTCATAGCGGTATTGATCGGCCGAAACTCCAAAATTGTTTGGGTTATTCACTTCAAAGTCAAAAAGAAGAGTTACATCACTGAAGGAGATATCATCAATAGACATGCTGCTATACCTTACAGATGGTTTTTGAACATTTGACAAGTCTCTGAGAGTATTGCAACCGGAAAGCAAAAAGAGGATAAAAACAGATAAAATTATTTTTTTCATAGGTACTCTAACTCAAAGAATTATAAAATGTTCGGATTTTTCTGTGTAAAGGTAACGTTTATTCCGGATATAGAATTTTGATTTTTCTGATATTGTTATCATTCGGCCAATGATTATCTTTCAGTATTAAAAATTATTAATATTTCGGCTTTTTGTTTTGGTTTTTATAGATCTTGTACTGTTCATTGCCTTTGCCGCAGACTATTCTGAAGACGAATCAGAATTGTATCGCGCTATTAAAATGGGCGATGAAAAAGCCTTTAAGAAATTTTTTGATGCACATTACGATGCTCTCTACGTCTTCCTGCGAAATAGAAATATGTCTCGGGAAGTTGCCGAAGATCTGATTCAGAAAGCGTTTCTGTATATTTGGGAACATCGAAAAAGAATCAAACCAGACCTTTCGTTAAAATCTTACCTCTACCGTATTGCTTATACAAGAATGCTGAATTATGTCAAGCAGAATCCCAATCACGCTGATCTGGAAAACCACGAAATTGATACAACAAAAACACCTCACGATACAGCAGAATATAATGATTTACATTCTGCTTTTATGAAAGCCGTTTCTAATATGCCTGAACGGCGACGGGCAGTGTTTGAAAGTTGTTTTATTGAAGACCTGACATATAAAGAGACGGCCAAATTACTTTCTATAAGTGTAAAAACCGTTGAAAACCATATGGCATTGGCTTTTAAAGATCTGCGGAAAGAATTAAAAATATTTAAGAAAATTTGAGAAATCCTTAGGGGTACCCCTAACCCAAAACTGTAGTAAGGGTAAATCAATCATAGAAATCATGGAATAATGGATCAAATGAATTTACTTAAGAATCTTTGCTTAACTACTGTAATGTTTATTGCAGTTCTCTTTTATGGCTGCGATATCAGTGATTCTAATAAATCAACTGTAAATGAAGAATTAACGGATGAAGAACTTGAGGTTGCGGGACAGATTATTGCCGAATCTCTATCCGATCAAAAAGATGGAATTTTTGCCAGTTTAAATGATGCCTTTTCACTCCCGTCCAGCAGCAATTTCACGGAGAATTCAACAGAAAAAGGGAAGTATGCATCTGCTGTGTTTGGTGCTGCAATGGCAAAAAATAGTGAGACCAATGCCAATAATTACTCCTATAGCTATGATCCGGACACCGGTATTCATCAAGTTAATTTCAGCCGCAGTATCAACGAGCAAAATTTCATCAAAGAGTCCACCGCCGAACTTGAATATATCTACTACGATGCAGAGGGCAACTATATCTACTCCCCGCGTTTAGATAGTGATTTAATTGAAATTATTGAGTACAACGGGTTTCGGTCGGGATCTATCACCACTCCGAATAAGAACTCTTCATACGAAAGAAATGATGAATTTTTGATTGAGGGCCTCTCAACCGGTGGTCCGCTAACCATTGAAGGATTACACGAAGGGAGCGGCCAATTTGAAGTAACGAGAGAGAATGGAAATGTTATTAAGCGGGATTATACACTAACCGTTGAGTTCCTGGATGTACAAATAAATTCACAGACACTATCAGACGGTTCCCTGCAAAAAAGTGTTGAAGGTGCTCTTGCCTACGAAATGATGATCAGCAAGAACCTGAACGGAGATGAGAGCATGAAAACCGTGAACGGTACCATTGAGTTTAATGGAGATGGCACAGCACTTCTTCGGTTCCAGAATATTTTGGATGATTTTAAAGTAACTCTTGAGAAAGGGAATCTTATTGCCGACAACGAATTTGAAGGCTATGTTGAATCTGTTGATACCGAATCAGATCCTCAACAATTCACATTATCGGATGGACATACTTTTCTGTTTGGAACCGACACAGAAATTGATTCAGAAGGAGATCTTTTAACACTAACCGATGTTAAAAGCATTTTAGATGCAGGAATTCGTGTTCGGGCAGAAGGTTCATTTGCTGAAAATGCAGATGGCGCAAAAATCTTACAGAATCTGAAATTTGAGTTTGAGGATGATGATCTTGAATTTGAAAGCACTGTTGAATCGGCCGATACAGAGGGAGGCACTTTTACCCTTAAAAACGGTGATACATATCATATAACGGATGAAACAAATTTTGATGAAGAAGGAGACCTTTTCTCACTGGAAGATCTGATGTGGGCAATCGATAATGATTACACCGTAAAAGCCGAAGGTGAATTCATTCCGGGCGAAGAGGGAGTAAAAAATGTTACCGAAGTAAAACTTGAGTATGATGAAGCAGATTTTGAGTTTGACGATGATGTTTTATCTGCAGATAGCGAAGGCGGTACTTTTGATCTTGAAGACGGAAACACCTACACCATTGTTGAAGGATCAACAGTATTTGATGAAGACAGCGATTACTCAACCCTGGAAGAAGTTGCTACTGCACTCTCGGAGGGAGTAGATATAGAAGCAGAAGGTGATTATGCTCCCCAATCTGATGGTTCACTTCTTGTAACCAATGTGAAGTTTGAATCCGATGAAGCGGACGATGACGGAGATGGCGACGATGAAGATCGCGAAGAAAAACCTTTTAATGGCATTGTTGAATCTGCCGATGCTTCAGAAAAAACCTTTTCACTGACGAACGGCTTACTGCTGCATGTAAATAACGACACCGAATTTGACGATGATATTCAATCGCTCGGCAATCTTGTAGGTGCCCTGCAAAGAGGGGATAAAGTAACTGTTGAAGGTGAATATTTTAAAGATTCGGAGGATAATAATATTGCGATTGAAGCAGAATTTGATGTTGAACGTCGAAATGGAGATGACGATGACGAAGATGAGGAAGATGAAGAAGAGCGGGATGAATTTGAATTTGACGGTGTTGTGCAGTCTGCAAACGCCGCAGCCAAAACATTCCGGATAGATGATCTGACGTTTCTTGTAACGAATGACACTGAATTTGACGGCGACCTCAACTCCATCGGAGACCTGGTTGGTGCCCTTCAAAGAGGTGACGAAGTAGAAGCAGAGGGTGAGTATTACACGGATAGTGACGGACGTAACATCGTAACCGAAGTGGAATTCGATGTTGAACGCCGGGACGAAGACGGCGACGATGACGATGACGGAGATGATGATGGAGATACCGGCTCGGCAGAATTCGAAGACCAGGTTACCTCGGTTAATATCTCCAACCGAACATTTCAACTGGAAGACGGACGTACATTTACCCTTAACGATGATACCAGCATCGAAAATGACGGGGACCTGTTCAGCCTCCAGGATGTAGCCGATGAAATATCCGACGGATTTACCGTTACTGCCGAAGGAGATTATCAGCCAGATGGCGATACCAACGTAGTGATCTCTGTAAAATTCGAAAGTAATCGTGAGGATGATGATGACAGTGATGACGAAAATGAATTCGGCGGGCGCGTAAAGTCTGTTGATACATCATCAAACTCTTTTACACTGATGAATGATCGAGTGTATGTTCTCAGTGATGATGTTGACTTTGATAATGACGGCGATCTGTTCAGTCTCCAGGAAGTTTCTAATGACCTGGCAGATGGATTTGTCGTAACAACCGAAGGAACCTATGATCCACAGGAAGATGGTACAAGACTTGTTGCATCCGTTAAATTCGAAAGCAACAGAGATGATGACGATGATGGAAACGACGACGGGGATGATGACTCCGATGACGATGGAGATGATGAAGACGACCGCGAAGAGTTCGACTTTGATGGATCCGTCACATCAGCCACTTCAAACTCATTCACTCTGAATAGTCAAACTTATTTCATTAATGATGATTCGGAGATTGAGGGCGAAGACGGCATCACTACACTTCAGGATGTGATAGACGCACTGGACAATGGCGACGAAGTGGAAGCTGAAGGTGAGTACTACATCGAAGAAGGCGATAGAATAGTCGTTGAAGTTGAATTTGAAGTCGAACGCAATGAAGACGGCGACAATGATTCTGACGGAGATGATGATTCCGATGATAACGGAGATGACAACGGTAATGATGATGCTGATGGAGATGACGGTAATGACGATGATGGAGATGATGATGATGGAAATACCGGCTCGGCAGAATTCGAAGACCAGGTTACCTCGGTTAATATCTCCAACCGAACATTTCAACTGGAAGACGGACGTACATTTACCCTCAACGATGATACCAGCATCGAAAATGACGGGGACCTGTTCAGCCTCCAGGATGTAGCCGATGAATTATCCGACGGATTTACCGTTACCGCCGAAGGAGATTATCAGCCAGATGGCGATACCAACGTAGTGATCTCTGTAAAATTCGAAAGTAATCGTGAGGATGACGATAACGGGGATGACAACGGTAATGATGATGGCGATGAGGATGATAAAGATGAAGATGACGATTAATAATATTTAGTCACCTAACCGTAGCAGGTATTACTTAAAAATAGGTAATGCCTGCTATTTCTAATGCATATGGCAGACAACAATCAAATACCGGAAACTGACAAAAAGCTTGCTGAACAGGTTGGGACTGCTCTCAAACAGGAGCGTTCCGTAAAGTCAATTGAAGATCCGCTCATTGATCTCATTGCCGATCACAAGAGAAACCTTTTCCTGAGATATGAGAATGAGCTGTCGAAAAGCAAATCACAATCCTGGAATAATATTTCCGAAGGCATCCAGAAGGGTAAAACAGATACCCCTGTTGAAAGTAGCGACAAAATTAATTTAAGACATTTACACAGCTACAAACCCTCGCTTTTGAAAGTTGCAGCTGCTCTTTTAATTGCTATCCTGCTGTCTGTTGCCTACCTGCAGCTTGATTCCGATCAGCCGGAGTTACTGGCCCGGGCGGAATCAAATCAAGTTACATACACCCTGGGCGATCAAACCAGAATACAACTGCGGCCACATTCCAGGCTATTTGTTGTTTCTCAAACTGATGAGGCAGAACGATACAGACTGGAAGGTGAAGCATTTTTTGATGTTACAAAACAGGAAAACCGACGATTTTTAGTTGATGCCGGCCCGGGGGTTATTGAGGTAACCGGAACATCATTTAATATTCGCGAGTGGACGGGAGAAACTGTTGTCTATCTCAAGGATGGTTCATTAACTCTCAACTCATCAGAAAAACCAGGAAAAGTAGTTTTAAAACCGGGAGAAGCTGCTACTGTAAACCCTGATTTTGAAATCTCCAGGCCTGTTCAAACCAATGGAAACGAATTTACATCCTGGCAACAAGATGAAATTGTATTTAACAATCGAACGGTTCAATCCATTATAAAAGAACTTGAATATCACTATTCTATTGATATACAAGTACCGGACCGGTTAAAAAACGAGATTTTAGGAGGAACACTATCATTAGAGAACAAAGAGGTCAGTCTTGAAAATTTAGGAATTGTATTAGGCGGTAATTTTTCTTCAATTGAAGGGGAAACGTATCAATTCGTTGAATAAAGCCAGGCATGACCCATTTTAAGAAGCTCCTTCAGAATATTTCATTTCTGATTTTATTTCTAATCTTTTTCAGTTTGCCCTTTACATCTTATGCCCAGGAGTTTCAATTTGAAAACATCTCTGCAATTGAAGTATTCAACCGAATTGAACAACAAACTGAATTTTCATTTCTATACAGGGAATCACTTGTATCGGACCTCGAGATCAGCCTGAATACTGATCAAAGCTTCCTGGTCCGTGATTTACAGAACTCTCTTCGGCCGCACGATCTTACAGTTCGGGTTGATTCAGTTGGGAGACAACTGATTGTTCTTCCAATGGATGAAGAATTCCACACGAACCAGAGCATTAGAATTTCAGGGCAGATTGTAGATTCTGAGTCCGGTGAGAGACTTCCTTTCAGTACCCTGTCCTGGAGAATAGATGATTCACTCCGGGGTTTGGTAACGGATCAATCAGCTCGATTTCAGATCAGGCTTCAGCCCGACCAACCAACAGTAACCCTTGAAGCATCATACGTTGGATACAAAAAATCGACCCTTTCGCTGGATCTCTCATCCAATGAGCAAATCCGGGATTTAACTATCCGGATGCACCCTGAGCCGATATCCGGATCGGAAATAATTGTTTTGGGAAATAATTACTATTCACCTCAGGATTCCTCTCTGAATGGATTAATTAAAACGGATCGCTTTAGCCCGCTTGGTGAAGATAATGCGGTTCGGGCCCTTCAAATTTTACCTTCAGTTGGAACCACTACAGCTATGAATGACGGCCTGAATGTTCGCGGAAGCACCCCTGATGGGTTTCATCTTGAACTGGATGGAATTACAATATTCAACCAAAGTCATCTTTTTGGCCTGTTAGACAGTTTCAACGAAGATGCCGTTTTAAACAGCGGCTTTTTCTATGATGTAGCACCGGCACATATCCATTCCCCTATTGGCGGAAAGCTCTCCTTAACAACCCGAAATGGTTCCCTTCAAAGCACCGATGTGGAAGCCGGAGTTAGTAATACAAGTATAAAAGTTACAGCAGATGGCCCTTTAAAAAAGGGAAAAAGCAGTTGGCTGGTCTCCGCACGATCATCATACATGAACCAGTTAGAATGGTTCAACAATAATCATCTCGTGCGCTGGGGACTGGATATTAACCGGCCGGGATCGGAGATCTCTTCTGCTCAAAATATCAACTCAGAACTGGTTACTCCCCGCAGTTCCGATGTTTATTATTTTGATATCCATGGCAAATTTAACTTTGAGCAGAAAGACGGGAGCCGAACAATGGCCAGTTTGTATTTTGGTGGAGACAGAACAAGTCAGTTAGCCGATCGGCTTAGCAGGAACAGGCCCTCTGAAGAGCAATTCCGGGCTACAGAGGTTGAAACTGAGAATCGCTGGAACAATTTTGCTCTCTCCACGCAACATCAAAGATCACTATCAACCTCTGTCTACAGTAATACAACAGTTGCCCTGAGTGCCTACGAAACATACTTCAGTAAAGATGATTTTTTGTACACAAATTTCACTCGAATTGGGGAGTCTTTACAAACAACTGTTTTTACCTACCCTTTATTGAATCGAAGCACAATGAACCGGGCTAAACTGGATCAAACCTTCGATCTTTCTTCAGAATTTATCACTCTTAAAACCGGGTTTACCGGCATCTATCATCGCGGGGAATACCAGGAAAATTCGTTTGACCGACAGCAATTTTACACTCAAACTTCAAGTTTTCAGGGAGATCTTTTTGCTCAAACAGAGGTGAACCCCTACAATTTTTTAGAACTGAAATCGGGCCTGAGAACTCATTTTTACACAGCCGGAAATTATTTCAGATTCTCTCCGAGGCTTAAAGCAAATCTGTTTGAAGATCAAAACGTCTCGCTGAGTGTTGGATACAGTAAAAATCACCAGTTCATCAATCGGGTTGGATTTAGCAATGCCGTAACCGCAGATGTTTGGATTCTTGCCAACGAAAACCAGCCGCCCTCCTCGGTTAATCAGCTTACAGCCGGTTTGTATCTAAAACCGTTTCGGCGTCTTTATTTCCAGGCAGAAGGATATCTGAAACATTACGAAAACCTCCGGTCTCATGAATTGAATGCCCAAACTCTTACAAATACATTTACCGATTCTCCATGGTTTTTTGACAATGAGGGCGAGGGAAAAGGAGTTGAGTTTCTCAGTCGTTTTCGATCTGATTTTTTCACTCTAACACAAACTTACACTCTCTCATCCATGAAGCTCAGAAATGAGTCAATTAATGATGGAGAAGAGTTTTTAGCACCTTGGGATCGTACGCATGCGGCTACAACAAATCTTGCAATCGAAATAACGCCAAACATCCAGCTATACGCTGCTTTTATAATCGCCAGCGGATCCGTAACCGGAACGTATGATCTTGCCCGAAACCAAAGTGAGAGACTTGGCCCTTATCAGCGATTGGATCTGTCAGCACTTTTCAGGAAAGAATTAGGCGGAAGTTCAGTCACCGCAAAATTCTCTGTCTTTAATGTTTTGGATGAGCAGAATCCCTGGTATAGAGAGTATCAGCCTGTGATTGTTACGAGAAATACTGTACCAGCAATCCGATCTGAAATTGTGAGTGTGTATGATCTTGGAATCCAACCCTCGTTTGAGATTAAAATAGATTTTTAACCTGTCTCCTGAATTTCGGTGCTCCACCATTTGCAGGATGCCGAACCGGGATATGATCCACCCCAAGTTGAGAAAGGCTGAATTCGCATTTTCGGCCCACTGCCACCATTTTTACATCTTTGAAGAGATTCATAAATGATGTAAGATGCTTCAGCCCTGCTTCCAATTCATCTGCCGCAGGCGTTCGATTGCTCAGTAAACCCTGATCCGGTTTGTACGGATGCCACGGTACCGCATTCCATAAGAACAACTTCATAGGGATTGATACCCAAATCGATCAACGCTCCCCACATGATGGTTGCGGTCGGCTCGCTCATCCCTTTTTCAATGACAGTTGGGCAACTTGTCCGTTGTGGTTCGATCGTTTGAAATACATGATCCGGACGAACACCATATTTCGGTTCCTGGTGACCCAGGAGAATTCGCTCGGAGGTCATGGCTATTCCCGTAAAATGCCCGCCCTGGTACCCAAGCGCTTCCGCAATGAACAGATATTTCGCACTTTCAACCCGCTCACTCAGATAGGTTTTGAGTTGATGACGGCGAATTTCAGGGGCATCTTCCGTTTCATCGTGTTCCTCATCCCGATGATACCAGGGATTGAAAAGGCCTTCGGGGTTGTGTTTTAGCGAAGAGATAAATTCGTCGATCATATTTTAGGGTCCATGTTTCAATCAGTTCGAGACAAAAATAGAAGATTGTTTATACGAAATCAGATGAAAATTTGATCCCCTTTGTGACCACCGTGAATTTATCGTGGCATTGTTGTTCTTAATCATTAATTATGACTATAGCCAACAATTAAATTTATCTTACTTTTAACCACAACGGCTCAAAGAAGTCACAGAGATCACGGCGAAAAGTCAACAATTATTCCACTTTCAGCGAAAAATTGAATTCTTAATACCTAACTCACTGTGTTCTTCGTGAATTCGCTGTGTCTTTGTGGTTTTCTACCTTCATTTACGATTCAAAGGTGGCACAAAGATCGCAACGGGTTAAGGAATTAAAGAATCACTCTTCTAATACCTTTTTTCATCAATGCAACATTGAAATTCAGCAAGAGACCCAATCGAACATTAGTCAATTTCAGATAGGTCAAAACTTGAGCTAAGTGTACATCATGCAGTGCTTCAACAGCTTTTAGTTCAATGATGAGGCGTTCATCCACTAAAAAATCTAATCGGTAAGCTGTAGAAATGGATCGTCCTTTGTATTCAAGGGGAACCTCTACTTGAGAAATGTAAGGAATCGAATTCTCAAATAATTCTGCCTCCATTGCCATTTGATAAGCTGATTCCAATAATCCAGGGCCAAGGTTTCTATGAACCGTAAACGCACAATCCAATACCCTTGATGCTAATTTATTTTCTCTCTCCATTCTCTTATGGTTTAGTTTATATTGAATTCATTTCCTCAATCACCGTAATTTTTTTACCACGGCGACACAGAGAATTCACGGCGAACACAAAGATATCCTCATTCTTTAAAAAGACTCGTTGTGTTCTTTATGCATTCTTTGAGTCTTTGTGGTTTATTCAAGCCCCATCATCAGCTACAAACTAATCTCCATTCCGCGCAAAATACGCCAGCTGTAAAATGCGAAGCTCAGTATAATCCACTGATTTATCGAGTGCATCATAGATTGGCCTGAGGAGTTTTGGCCCCACTTTTTCCATCACTTCGTTTACTTCATCGATTTTTCGTTCAGATAGGCTTGATGCAGCCAGCACTCCATCGGGATCGATCTGGTGACCATCATCTACAAACTTTTTAAGATTGCTGAGAATAGTTACCTCTTTCACGCCGAACTGCTCTGCCAGGTGCTCTATCGATTTGCCTTTATTGTACTCCTCTCCCACACGTTCATATTTTTTCTTTGACTTCGTTTTCTTCACTTTTTTTCGGAGTACTTTTGCTCGCTCCTCAACATCATTCTCTTCACAATATTCTTTGATAATCTCCAGAAAATCATCTCCGTATTTTTTCAATTTCAAGGAACCCACACCGTAAATTCCCATCAGACTCTCCTCATCCTGCGGATAGTAGTAGGACATCTCCATGAGCGTAGTATCGGGGAAAATGATGTAGGGAGGAATCTCCTGCTCGTCGGCCATCTCTTTTCTGTGTTTCCGAAGTTTTTCGAACAGAAATTCATCGTATTTATTTTCCACTTCGTTCTCTGTCCGGGGCATTGCATCTTCAGACGACGTTGTTTTTGTTCTGTCGAGAATACCCCGAACCTGCTCATCACCTTTCAGTACGGCTTTGGCTTCATCGGTCAATAGTAAACTTCCATGCTGGGGATCTTTTTTCAGATACCCTTTCCGAATCAGCATTCGGGAAAGCTGAATCCACTGGTTCTTGCTCCATTCCATCCCAATTCCATAAGTGGAGAGTTTATCGTGACCCTTGCTCAGAACTTTCTTCGCTTCTGATCCGCGTAAGATATCAGCAATATGATATGCACCATACATCTGTTCCGTTCGGGCCACACAACTCAAAAACTTCTGGGCCTGCTCGGTAAAATCCTGCTTCTCTCCTTTTTGCTGCAGGCAGTAATCACACATTCCGCAGTTATCTTTTTCATACTCCTCACCGAAATATTCCATCAGCGGTACTCTGCGGCAGCCGTCATACTCCATAAAATCGAGCAGAGCATCCAGGTGTTTTTTGGCAACCTCTTTCTCCTGCCCCTCTTTTTGATTGATGAAATACTGGATCTTCTGCTTATCCGAATAGCTGTACAGGAGCAGACAATCGGCCTGTATTCCATCACGACCCGCGCGGCCGATCTGCTGGTAGTACGACTCAATATTCTGCGGCATGTCATGATGAATCACAAACCGTACATCCGGCTTGTTGATGCCCATCCCAAACGCAATCGTCGCCACGATGATATCCACATCATCGCGAATAAACGCTTCCTGGTTTCGGGTTCGAGCCATCTCCGAAAGTCCGGCGTGATATGGACGGACGGAATGATCGTTTGCTTTAAGATCAGCGGTTAACTCATCCACCTGCCGCCGGGAAAAACAGTAGATAATCCCGGATTGATCGGGACGTGTGTAGAGAAAATCAAGAATCTGATCCAGCGGATTATCTTTATCCACTACTTTCAAAAGGAGGTTCTTCCGGTCGAAACTGGCCACAAATCGGGCAGAATCCTTCATCTCCAAAATTTGCTGAATATCATCCCGAACTCTTGGAGTGGCGGTAGCTGTTAATGCGAGGCAAACCGCATCAGGAAAATCTTTTCGAACGGTGGCAAGCTGACGATAATCAGGCCGAAAATCGTGTCCCCATTCAGAGATACAGTGCGCCTCATCAATCGTAAAACAGTCGATCTCGAATTCGGTGAGGAGTTTGCGCGTGGAATCCATCATCAATGTTTCCGGGGCCAGGTATAAAAGCTTGGTTTCTCCCCTTCTCAACCGCTCAATATTTTGTTGATACTCCTCCGGTGTGAGTGAACTGTTCAGGTATAAGGCGGGAACTCCAAACTCCTCAAGTTGTTCCACCTGGTCTTTCATTAACGAGATAAGTGGAGAAATGACGACTGTTAATCCGTCAAATATCATAGAGGGAATCTGGTAGCAGATCGACTTTCCGCCCCCTGTTGGCATTATGACCAGTGAATCTTTCTTCTGCAAAACGTTCTGAATAATATCTGCCTGCAGTGGCCTGAATTCATTGTATCCAAAAGTTTGCTGCAGAATTTCTCTTGCTTTTTCTATCATCTAAAAAAATTTGTTGTGATTAATTTCATGGTTTCCTGTATATAGTATGAGACAAAATCTCTGAATCCCTTACAGAATTCGCCCCCAAACATAAAAAAATCTTTAACGAACCTCAGTTATGGATGAAAATAAAGTAAGAACCTTCAAGCGTGCGTAGCTCCTTGAAGCGTTCGGAAATCAATTAATCCCGGGACGCTTGAAGGATCCCGACAAATTATCAAAAGTATATTAACATTCTCCTATCAGTAATATATCGGGAACGCTTCAAGGTCCATAACAACATTGCAATCCAAACATTATGGCTGAAAATAAAACTCAACCTACGGATCAACCTGTAAAATCATTTATCGATTCATTGGATGATCAACAAAAAATAGCCGATTCCTATTCCCTGCTTGAACTGATGAAGGAAGTGACCGGCTGCGAACCCAAAATGTGGGGCGCGAGTATCATTGGCTTTGATCAATATCACTACAAATATGAGAGTGGCCGCGAGGGCGATTTCCTGAAAGTTGGATTTTCACCGCGCAAACGTGAGATGTCTATATACCTGATGTGCAGTTTGGATAAGAATAAAGAACTGTTGAGTAAACTCGGCAAACATCGAACCGGAAAATCGTGTCTTTATGTGAAGAAACTGGATGATATTGATATGGATGTGTTGAGAAACTTGATCGAGGAATCTGTGAAGTTTGTGGATGAGAAGTATGGATAGCAGTTCGTTTCCTACCCTTTCATCTCCTTCAGAATTTCATTTAAATCTTTTCTGAGTTGAGGAAGTCTATCAATTGTCTTCCAAACCACATCTATATCTACTCCCATATAATTGTGAATAAGGATATCTCGCATTCCTAACATACTTTTCACTGATTCCTTAAAATTTTTCACTTCTAATTTTACCAAAAAAATCTGCCCTCCTTTCCTAAAGCTACGGAAGACAAACTCTACGTAGTATTAATGCAATTGGTAACAAAATTTCAGAGTTGACAGCTAATTAATTCGTTCTTCTAACCTATGACCATTGAATAAGCTTTTATATCCTTCGGCCTTGATGGATGGAGGGATTGCATAGTTTGCATCGCAGCACGGGAAAAATCGCTCTGCGCGCTCACTCTGTGAGCATTCGCAGAGTGTACGCGTGCGGGCAAACCATGCCCGGAAGCCATCACAGCCGAGAGGTTTTGGATACTTTTGACGGTTCAAAAGTATCAAGACAGAACTGAAAAAGGTCGTTTATACTGTTATAAGGCAGATTGTAGGAAATTTTCACTGGTAGAAGGACCCGACAATACTTTTTTTTATCAGGTTGAAGTCAAAAAAACTCATAGTAACAGGCAATGTTCGATCATTTTTCATTCTGAAGCTCCTCACTCTTATTCAAAATATAGTAAACCTCATTCTCCACCTCAGAACGAATATGTTTATTTAGTGATGCTTCAGTCACTAAATCCACTTTCATATCTAAGTGCATGCTTAAAGTAGACTCCAATTCTACTAAATCAAATAGATTTACATCTTCGAGTTGTACCAAAAGATCCAAATCACTCTCTGCTGAATGCTCATTGCGAACCCTCGAACCGAATACACCAATTTTTTGAGGGTTGTAAGGCTCAAGCACCTGAAGGATTATATTTTTTTCTTTTTTTGTAAGCATGACATAAATATAGAAAAATCATTTATCTCAAGATACCGACATAAACTGAAAGACTATCCTGCCGAAACTTTTTTGGATGACACTGCTATTAAAGGTAAAAAAGATACAATTTGCAGCCAGGAAAATATTCAGAGAACGAGTGGCAATGGCTTGTTTTATTGCTTTGCGATTGATTAACAATCAAAAGAGAACGTATAGATTTCCAATACGGCAAACTCTCAGGAATACCTATGCTTTTTACGGTGCTTATTCTGCGTTCTCAAATTGGGAGGAACAATTGGGGCAGATTGAACAGAGTATAGGCCAGGCGGATTATTCTATAGAAGGGGCACTGGTCTTTCTCGCTGCGGGCGGACCGGAATGGGATGAGAATTTTACATCTATTGACGACCTCGAATATTTCCTGGATGGAACCGCCTCAAATGTAGAAAATGGTCTGGGTTATGTCGTAGGGATCGATGGCAGATGGTTTCGGCAATCCACATGCGTAACTGCCGATAGCTCTGCATATGCTCCGTGTACTCCTCAAGACGGGCCTTATTGGTGAAATCTCTAAAATTCATTGGATGAGTGATTAAACTTCAACAAAAATTACCTGCAAATCTACTCATCCGTTGATTGGTCGGCTTCTTCGGCGTTTTCTATACAATAAATCACGCACAATAACTGTCCGCATGTTGGTTTCCTCAAATCTCATCAGTTCGGGATTGAGACTGCCAAGCCGGTAGTCGGTTCACTGGTCTGTCATCGCTGCACGGTTCGAACCGGGTAAATATCAGCCTGAATATCGTTGCTGGTTTAGCTGATTGCGGAATATTGGTGAAGTAACTGGATCTAACAAACCAGAATAAAAGTTTTCCTGTTTTTTTATTAAAATTTTTATGACAATAGAATTTCTTGCTAAGCAGTTTACAAAAAACCCATTATCTTAAAGGTGTTGAATTTCAAAAATCCGGCAGTCATGAATATTAAGATAACCCAAACAGATCAAAGCAGAATTTCTAACATCGATTTTGATAATCTCCAGTTCGGCAGTGTGTTTTCCGACCATATGTTCGAGATGGTCTACCGCGACGGAGAGTGGGTGGATGCGGAAATAAAACCGTACGGCCCCATCACATTCGATCCATCCATGATGGCACTTCACTATGGCCAGGCTATCTTTGAAGGAATGAAAGCGTACTATGCCGATGAGCAAACGATCAACCTGTTTCGTCCAACGGATCACCACAAACGCCTGAACAATTCTGCAAAAAGACTCTGTATGCCCGAAATTGAAGAGTCTGTTTTTATAGAAGCCCTCGAAAAACTGTTAGCACTTGATCATAAATGGGTTCCCAAAACTCATGGTCATGCCCTGTATGTACGGCCGCTGATGTTTGCTTCTGAAGAATATATAGCTGCCACGGTTTCCAAAGAGTATCGTTTTTTTATCATCACAAGTCCGGTAGCGGCTTACTACAAAGAAGGCTTCAATCCCGTTTCTTTAACTACTACTGACGATTATGTTCGTGCAGCCAAAGGCGGAACCGGAGAATCCAAAGCAGCCGGCAATTATGGCGGAAGTTTTCTGCCTGCCAAAAAAGCTCAGCAAGAGGGCTACACGCAAGTATTATGGCTGGATGCAAAAGAGCATAAATATGTGGAAGAAGTAGGAACGATGAACATTTTCTTCCTGATTGGAGATACACTTGTAACACCACAACTTGGCGGAACTGTTTTACCCGGAATTACAAGAAGATCTGTAATTGCCCTGGCTAAAGACTGGAATCTGGATGTTGATGAACGTAAAATTTCTATCGATGAAGTGTTTGAAGCTCACAAAAATGGAGAATTGAAGGAGATTTTTGGAGCAGGTACCGCAGCTGTCATCTCACCCGTCGGATTGATTCATCACAATGGGGAAACCATTACCCTGGATCAAGAAAAAATTGGGCCGTTTGCCAAGAAGATGTTCGATTCTATTACCGGCATTCAATACGGCAACCAGGCAGATCCTCATGGATGGACACACCCGGTAAAGATAAGCTCAGCGATATTGCAATAAAATTTTCAAAAATTGCAAGATTGGTATCTCTTAGTTAGTATATACCTAAGATCTGAAGGAGAAGGAGTAACCACACTTTGACTTTTAAACTATTGTTACTCGAAAATAGATTTTCATGAGAAGGCAGGGAGCTTCTTACCCAACTTTTATACAATAATGAGCTTTCGCACGTTCATCCTATATATATCGAATCGGAGGAACCATGAGAATTATTTTACTTGTCTTAACACTATCATTTTCACTGTTGTCTATGGGGTGTTCTTCAGTAAGCTCAACTGTAGCAGGCGATAATAAATCAAGACCTGAAGGCAGCATTTTTGATGACAAAGATTACTACACGAATCTTGCAGATTATCTACTCCAGGTGCCCGGTGTAAATATCTCGGGTTCCGGAGTTGTAACCATTCGGGGCGTAAACTCTTTCGATACTACGTATTCACCCATTACACCATTATTTGTTATCGACGGGAATGCCGTTGGATATTCATATAATGAAGCAAACAGAATGGTACACCCACAATATATTGACTATGTTCAGGTTCTGAAGGGGCCTGATGCAGCTATTTATGGATCACGGGGTGGCAATGGAGTGATTGAGATTGTTACTAAGAAAATGTAATTCTATAAATACAATGAAATATTTTTCTACTATATATAACTATTAATTTTCGATGCCATGAAATCAAAAATACTATTCTCAATTCTTACTCTATCACTATTATTTGCAGGTTGTTCTTCAACCGGAAATACCGCTACTAACAGTGGAGACGATGATGGAAGAATTTCAAATGAGAAAGATTATTACAGAAGTTTAGCCGATTATTTAACCAAAGTGCCCGGTGTAAATGTAAGAGGATCCGGTGATAACGCCTATGTTACTATTCGGGGGATTAGCTCTTTTCAGTCGGGCAATACCCCACTATATGTTGTAGATGGACAGGCTGTTGGAAATAGCTATTCCCAGGCGAATAACATGGTGAACCCTCAGGATATAGATTATGTTCGTGTTTTAAAGGGAACGGATGCAGCCATATATGGTGTGCGTGGTGCAAACGGTGTTATTGAAATTGTAACTAAAAAAACGTAATAACTATTAGATCAAGAAATAGTTAAATACTAAAATAAAAGCTCCTAAAATAATGAAAAATCTCGCAATTTTATCTCTTATCGCGATCTCCTTACTGTTTGCAGGATGTTCGTCAGTAGGATCTTCCGTTTCAAGTGAGTCCGGCAGACCCGCAGACAGTATTTCTGATGATATGAACTACTACAGAAGTCTTGCTGATTTTCTGGAAAATGTACCTGGTGTAAATGTGCAAGGCTCTGGAAATAACGCTTACATCACCATCCGCGGAATAAGTTCTTTCAATACAACAAATGAACCATTGTATGTGATTGATGGCCATTCAGTTGGAAATTCTTACAGCGAAGCCAACAATATTGTTACTCCTAACGATATTGATTATGTGCGTGTACTGAAGGGACCGGATGCATCCATTTATGGTGTTCGCGGTGCAAATGGCGTAATTGAGATCGTAACCCGGAAAGTATAACCTGGCAAGCGATTGACTATTTCCATATCTTTTGAAATAGATGGTAGCCAGATATCAACCATCTTTTCCTATGGTATAAAAACCACTTGAAATGACAGGCTGAGGTGCCTGGTTGGTGATGTTCAAGTCGATACGCCCTACCCTTACCCCGCCGTGGCCCATCTGCGTAATATGTGTTATTGATCCATTTGGATTCTCAACTACAACCGGCTCATCTAAAAACGTGTGCGTATGACCGCCAATAATTAAATCAATTTCGGGAATTTTTTGAGAGAGAGTTATATCATCGATACGGTCGTCTTCATAGCGAAATCCAAGATGACTCAAGCATATAATGTAATCACATTGATGATAATTGCGGAAGTTTTCCACAGACCGCCTTGCACTTAGAATTGGGTCACGATGGCGTACCCTTCCATGAAGTTTTGGATCTACCACACCATCAAGCTGGATTCCTAATCCAAATATACCAACTGTAAACCCTCCAAAATCTTTAATAACCTCTCTGTTCATAAAAGAGTTTATGGGTGTATTCCATGTAGAATAGTTTGCACACAAAAACGGAAAATCGGCATAAGCGGCCGCTTCCGCCAATCCCTCAAGCCCGAGATCAAACTCATGATTTCCTAACGCCATGGCGTCATACCCAATTTTGCTCATCATCTCGAAATCAACCTTTCCCCCATACATTTTAAACCAAGGCGTACCCTGGAATACATCTCCGGCATCTAACAACAAAACATGTTCTTCCTCCAGGCGAATTTTATCCACAAGAGATGACCGTTTTGCAATCCCTCCAAGTCCCGCAAACTCTCTTGCATTATCCGGAAACGGATCAATTCGTGAATGGGTATCATTTGTATAGAGAATGGTAATGGATGGGCCATCAAAATGATTCAACACTTTCGAACCAACATTTGCAATCCATGTTGATCCTGCAAGAGAATATGCGGTTTTTTTGAGAAAAGTCTTTCGCGTGATCATTTGCGAATTCTTCCATCGGTAGAAGCCGTCAACTCCACCTGGTTTCTAAAATAGTTTATGTATGCATCCTGAATAGAAAGATCGAGATCTGTTCGATCAGATACATTCCAAAGCACCGGGAATTTGTCACCTCCATTTACCGCCCAGCTGCTCGTTGCCACCAGATATTCTGCTTCGGAGTTTATTACTTCTGCATTAACCAAGATACTGTTTGGTTCTCCATTTTCATCTATTCGAAACCGTACCCCGCTGATGGGCGCTCCACCCAGCTCTGCAACCTGTTCAATAAGCCTCTTCAACTGTTCTCCATTCATCGACAAAACAACAAGATGATTATTGTAAGGCATAAACTCATACACATCACCAACGGTTAATTCGCCCGGAACAAAAAATAATTTAAAAGAGTCTTCACCGATAATTCCCACATGTACAAATTGCCTCAGAGTACTTGCAGCCTGGAATCGCAAAGCATCAGCTACAATATTATTCAATGCCGCTTCTGGTTTTCCAAATCGAAGGGTGTCTTGAACGGTAGCTACTTTTCGTCCCATTACGTCATTCAGGGAGTCGCGATATGTATCTAATTGTTGAACCATTTCTGGATCGGGGGCCGGATAGGCAGAGGTGGGTGGCACCGGTTCAGTAGTGGATCTGGAAAAATATGCGCAACCGGTTAGAAGAAAACAAAATCCAAGAATCCGGATGATTTTAAAGCTCATAAAAGATCAATTCTGCCTGAACATATTCATCATCAAATCAGTCAGCCCAATCAATTTTAAACCGGGTGAAAGGGTGGTTTTGTTCCTGTCAAACGTATCTTCATCAACAGAAACAGATTCCGCTCTGAATACAACCTGTTCGCCCTCAAATGATTCTACCAGCAAAGGAAAACTCTGGTTATTCATCACAATTTCGATAGGCACTTCCTGATCGAGTTGTTTAGAGCCAATAGCATACCAGGCATCAGAAAGCAATCCCCAGTCTACCACAATTTCATCCGTCAGCCAGACTGAGACATACTCCGATTCCCGCTCACCTTTCAAAATAAACTGATGAGTATTGTATCCGTGAATCACTCTCTCTTGACCTGTATCAACCAACCGTTCCTCCCACGGGAAGGGCGTGGCTGACGCATTTTGCTGTCTGCCCTGCATCTGGTTCATCAACTTGACTAAGCTATCCAGATCATTTTTTGCAACCTGAAGTCCTTCATTCTCATTTGTAAATACAACAAAATCCTGCATATCGTGCCGTACAAGAACACCTCTTGCTCTCAATCCGGCCATCACATCCATTGACACATTTGAATTCACAAAAATTCGGTTTTCTGTGAACGTCATATCCATCTGAACTTGTTGATCGGACTGCTGATTTGGATTTGTTACATGAAAAGAGATCTCACCTTCAAATTGTGCCAAAGCAGAACTCTGGAACAGCATAAGGATGGCGATTAAAGAAAACAGAGTACGTGAATGCATAATTATTTGATAAGAAACGATTCGAATTAGGAGAACGCAACTATCATGCTTCCAGTTCAAGCTGTTCTTCCATCTCCACATTTACCTTGTGGATCCAGCCGCCGGCTACAACATCATCACCTTCGTAACAAACAACAGCCTGACCCGGTGTAATGGCTTCGCGCCCTGCAGGAAATGTAACTTCAATTTCATCCGCAGACAACTGCTTGAGATTGCCGATTGCTCCATCATCATTATATCTGATTTTCCCGGTTATTTCCATCTCTCCACCCGGAATTTCATCATATTTTACCAGGTTAATCTCTTTGGCCCGGCATGTGGTACTGATGAGATCTTTCTTCTCACCAATGGTGATTACATTATTTTCAGCATCAATATCTGTAACGTATACCGGCTTGCCCATCGCGAGGTCTAAACCGCGTCTTTGGCCAATCGTATAGAAGGGAAATCCCTTGTGTTCGCCAACAATATTTCCTTTCTGATCTACAAAAACTCCACCGCTTACTCTCTCTTCGAGATCATCTACCTTGTCTTTCAGAAACCGGTGATAATTATTATCAGGAATGAAACAGATTTCGTACGAATCCGGTTTATTGGCCACATTAAGCAAACCGTACTCCTCAGCAATATCACGAATTTCTGTTTTACGGTATCTGCCAAGTGGAAAAATAGTTCTCTCCAGATGTTCCTGGCGAACACCCCAAAGAGCATAAGATTGATCTTTGTTGTGATCTTTTCCTTTTGATATGACATACCGGCCGTTTTCCTCGCGAACATTGGCGTAATGTCCCGTAGCGATGTAGTCACAACCAAGATTATCAGCCCGCCTCAAAAGTGCCGCCCATTTGATATGAGTGTTGCAAAGAACGCAGGGGTTGGGTGTTCGCCCACTGGTGTAATCTTCAATAAATCGGTCGATCACCCAATTACCAAATTCATCTCTGATATCAACAATAAAGTGTTTGAAACCATGCCGGACCGCAATTTGCCGGGCATCATTCATCGATTCTACGGTACAACAGCCCGTTTCTTTCCCGTCATTACCCCCACTCCGGTGATAATCCCAGGTTTTCATGGTGATACCGATCACCTCATATCCTTGTTTGTGAAGCATTACGGCTGCTACGGAGGAATCTACACCACCACTCATTGCAACCAGTACGCGTCCTTTTTTACTCATATCTCTTTACTTTTTGAATTAGCCTCTAAAGGTAAGGCTTTTAAGCATGGATTTCACGTTTGCAAGAACGGGTAAAATCTCACTTTCATATACAAAAGATCCGAACATATTTTTTGACGGAACCCACCAAATGGCTCTCTCTAATTTCTGAAAATCAAATACTCTTCTTGATTCTCTTTGCTATGAGCTCCCTCGCAATCTTCTGGTGAGTAATAATCCCATTCTTTCTCTTCCACAACTTTGGTTTCATAAAGTTGTGCTAAGTTCTGTCCCAAAAACCTAAGATCCAGACCTGAGCTCACGTTGTATCTCAAATTTACATTTTGACATACAGGACCCCACTTCAGATTTGCACCAATAAAAAATTCAGGCCTCAGGTATGGAACCAACGTATTTCCAAAGAGTTGCAGTTCCAGCTCGGGTGCTGTAAATCCCCACTGAACATCTACATTTAAACCTATCGCTGCCGCCAGATCACCACTGCCACCCGTTATTTGGGGATTCTCGATTTGTTGATCTTTATTTGGAATTAAATCCTTGCCGTCATACGTAATTCCCGCATTTCCGCTATAACTGAAGTTTGCCTCGGCCGTGGCTGACGCATTACTCACAACTTCAACTTTTGCAACCGTTCGTACTTTAACCGCTAAAATTACCGGAAGAGGTCCAATAGTAAAGGGAAATCGAATCATGGTATGCGGACCAAAACTTAAATCCGGCCCTACACCACCACCAGCCGCAGCCAAGCTCAATTTGGCCGTACCCTGCATATTTGGATTTCCAAACTCGAACTGTTTTGTCTCGTGATCCTCAATCTGAATATTTGTGTAATTGTCGATGGATTGAATGGTACTCTCCGCACGGAAAGCCACGCTTTCATTGCCAACCTGTTTGGACATGATTACAATCACCTCAGCATTAGAACCCTGACCGACAATTCTTCCTTTCAAAGTATATTCTCCAACTTCAAATTCCCATCCGATACAGCCGGCCTGAAGCCCCTCACACGCCTCATCATCTTTTCTTGGAGCGTACTCTTTTCCCTTATAAACCATTACTGAGTTTTCCAAAACCTCATCCGTAAATTCGAAGGTTTGATCCCACTCGATATCTGCTTCTTCAAAAGCTTCTGTAAGGGAAGCAAATTTAGTCTCCACAACAACTTCACCGTTCCCTTCGCTCACAGAGGTAATTCGGCCAAGTGCTACTTTGGAAATAAGCAATACCTCTCCAACCTCCAACTCTATTCCCGCATCGGCCAATGCACTTCGATTGAAGGTATATGTTTGATTTTCGTTGTCAGCGTCTGTCATAGCAGCTTCAACAGTACTATCATCAATAAACTCCGTTTCATCTCCCAGCTCGGCATCAACTCCCTGCTCGTTAATTGTTTGGTTTTGATTATTACCCTGATCTGACGGACCTGTAGAAGAGGAACAAGCAACAAACAGGAATAGCGAGAAAAATAAAATCAGGATTACATTCAGTCTCAAATGCAGATATTTCATAATTGGGCTTTGAAATGATTATTAACTACAAGCTTTATTTTTATATATGCGAAATAATCCAATCGCTTGTATCAAAAAAGGTTGGCATGATCACTGGTTGATCTGTTATTCATCAACCCGCACAGATTGCTCAGAACTTGTATTACTTTCAGTGCCGTCTCCAACAACTGAAATTGAATACCAGTACAATTCTCCCTCAGATACATTTTGATCCAAAAATATTGTTTCCGTCAGGTTATTCATTCCGATAGGAGTTGAACTATTCTCTCCTCTTGATCTTCGATAAACCCTGTAACCCGATGCGCCATCTTGCAGAGTTTCATTCCATCGTAATTCTACTCCATTTGAAACTGTGCGTACACTTACCTGCGATGGAGGCCTTAATGCCGGTGCGGATGGCGTAAATCGTGCCGTGTTTGACATCAAGCTCTCCACATCAAAAACATCTACAGAAGATAGCGAGTAGTAATAGGTTTGCCCTGATTCTACATTAATGTCATCAAACGAGGTTGTGGTGATCAGTGAATCGTTGACACGCTCAAAACCGGCCTGTTCTGCCTGGATGGAAGCGGCGGCACTATCTGGGGTGATCTCCATCGGCGACTCACTTCTATACAAGATTGTACCCTTGCACAGCCTGGTCTCTTTCGGTCTGATCGCTCCAGAAAAGCCGAACTCGTGACTGTTCTGCATAGCCTTCAATTCCAACCGGTGCCGGCGGACGAACAATTCTGTCCGGACGGATGGTAACTGTGTTAGACAGATCGCTTTCCAATTCATTATTACTGACCGCTTTAACTGCATAAACGTAATTCGTACGTCCGTGCAATTGTTCTGCATTGTCAAAAAATGTAGTCGTATCTTGAATAGCCGGGGAAACGACTGCAAGAGAATCATAGCGGCTGGTTCCCCTGTATACGTAATAGGCATAGAGATTGGGTTCTTCAACGGAATCCCAATTTAAACGAATGCCTTCATTTTCCTGAACGGCCGTTAATCCAGCAGGAGGCGAAGGCGGCAGTGTACTCTCATAAGAAGCAGTTGCCACGCCAGACGGCAATTCAGTCCGATCTCTCATGGTTACGACCCTGAACTCGTAATAGTAGGATTGATTCGGGACTAATCTTGTATCCAAATACTCGGTTGCTGATACCGCGAGTGTATCGAGAACTATAAAATCCTGTCGGGCATCCCTTGACCTTCTAATCTCAAGACCCGTAAGGTAGGGTTTTTGTGGTATAGGCTCCCAGGAAAGATGAATGCCCGAAGTAGTATCTGTTGCTGTTATTTCACCAAAAAGGGGCAGATTTTCAAAATCTACGGATAAAACTGTAAGTGTATCCGATGGTGGGCCGGGATTTCCTACTAAATCAACAGGTTTAATAAAAAATCTGTAGACTTGTTCAGGTTCAGCCTGTTCTTCATGTTGATAAACAATTAAACTGTCGCTTGTCCTCCTGGCCATAACAGGTTCATCTAAAAGTGTAAACGCATCTTCATCTGCTTTTTGTCTGTAAACTCGTGCAAAGTATGCATCTTCCGATCCACTAATGGGTGATGCCCAGTTAACCGCAACAAGACTGTCCCGTTCTAACCTATCTACACTTTGCGGGGGAAGGATATCCGGACTACTTCCGACTATATCCGAACCTTCGACAGATCCCTCTGATATTGAACCATCTATATTTAAATACCTAACCTTGTACCAAACTCTCTGTCCCTCCTCAAAGTTCAATGTTTCCGTGTCTGTATACGCTGTCCCCAGCATTCGCCACAAGTCAGGATTAAAACTTAAAAACCCATAATGGTCCAGCCTTGAATTTGAACGAATGTACTGTAATAACGCCTCTTCAGAGTTACTATTGGTTTCATCCATAAGTTGTTGGATAAAACGTTCACTGGAACGTTCTCTCAACTCCTCAACAGAAACGGGAGCTTGAACCCGTGTAATTTCCTGGTACTCCCCTTCTTCCGTCAGCTTTCTGTAAATAATTGCAGCCACTCGTTCCGATTGAGGGAATTCTTCGCTAAGTCCTGCATCACTTGCAAAGACAACCATTCCATCTTCTGACCAGTTTACAAGATCATCTACTTCCTGGTTGGCCTGGCCATTTACAACCTGTGTTTGCAATAATGCGAGCGAATAAACAATCAGCCCGATCTTCAATAATAATCGTTTCTGTTTTTTGTAAAACAACATAATCTATTTTATGTGAATGGCTTTAAAACTCTATGTCTACATTCATTCCTCTTGTGGACCGGTAATCAACTGTAATTGAGGCACTTGCACATACGCTTGCGCCTTTTGGCACCGGGCAGTGTATGGTTTTGCCAAATGCTTTACCACAAACCGGCCAACAAACTTTTGTTTGGCAACCCACATTACAATCACCGATATAAGCTTCAACACTGCCGTCCGCCGTTCCATTTGCCCACCATACATTTTCATTGCTTCTATATCCGCCTAATATTTCACCTGTGGCTTCGATATCCGCACCCGCAATATCTTCCTCGAGCAGCCTTACGCTGCCTCCCCCTTGCCAGTTGCTTCCTAAATACATTCCAAAATTGTTACTGGCAAAGTCTGCGTTTAGCTTACACCGTGTACTATTATAAAAGTATGCACAAGCACTACCCACTTCGAAATCACTCACTTCGAAATCAAGACAAACTTTATCTTTCTTTTTTATTCCAAATTCAGATGCTACATCTAAATGTAATCCGTTTATTTCTCCGCCGGTCATATATTCTGAGCTTACGAAATCGGTGTATTCGTTATACTCTGGATGAGAGTTAACATTCAGATTCCAAGCTGCAATGATATTTGCATTAGCCGTAAACAGATCTAATAGATTTGCATGATAATAAGCTGCAGCCATCCAGTATGTGTTATTCTCTTCACCGCTTAATACCAATCTGGCAGAACCATTAGCATCTAAATCAATATCCGGGAGTTTATTAAATCCCACATTTGCAATCATGTCGAAATATGGCTTTCCAAAATCTATAGTCAGTTGTGCATCTGCAATTTGTTGGGTCATAAGAGTAACGTCTGCACTCCCTTCAACAACCGGAGCACCATTTCCAGCTTTAACAATAACTTCTAAGGGATCTAAAGCCAGGGCATGTTCAGCTCCCGGTGCGAAGGAGAGAGTAGCACGAAGCCCTACTTCAATTCTGCTTTCACTTGTCGTGTATTCAAAGCCTCCGCCAATATT
Organism: Balneolaceae bacterium; assembly: GCA_034521495.1. Classification (NCBI taxonomy): domain Bacteria; kingdom Pseudomonadati; phylum Balneolota; class Balneolia; order Balneolales; family Balneolaceae; species Balneolaceae bacterium. Next base: position 13,909 of record JAXHMK010000012.1, on the reverse strand, counting down.
TGAAAGGGTAACTGTACCTATTTGGATGGGTGGAAAGCCAGTTTGTACATCAACCCCAAACATCAAACCACCGGTATTCACTTTCTCATAGAAAAAATCGATCGCCAGATCCAACGGGCTGTCACTGATTCCGATATTTCCTGCACCACTAAACCCTGTTTTCTGAGCGGTATCCACAAAACCAATACCAGCACCCACGCTGGCTACTCCAACTACATCAAAATCAAGATCAATTTCTTCGAACGAAACATTCCCTCCCGGTTCGTATGTTAATCCACCAGACTGAGCATTAATAAATGGAATTGCTCGCAAGCCAAACTGACCATCTACATAAATGTTGGGATTGCCCCCAAAGTTATTGAAATCAACCTCATTCACAGTTAAGTCTGCAAGCCCAAAGAAATCACTTTCGAAATTACTGGTAATGTTTGCTCTGAATTGGCCATCCGTTCGGATCAAAAATTCTTTAAATTCCAACGGTTCATTTACATACTTTGGTAATGCAATTTCACCTGCACCACTCACAAAATAAGTATTCTCATCTTGGACTTTACCGAATGTAATATCTACACCCGGCTTTGATTGCAGTGATGTAATTCCAAAAATATCCAATCCTCCGGTTGGAATAGTGAACTGTCCGCCAAATATCTGATCGGGAGAAATAGTAAGATCCGAAAAGTTTATTTCTGATACATCTGATCCAGGGATAGCAAGCTCAAATGCGCCACCTAAAGAAAATCCATTTTCACTAAGTGCACCTGATGCTACTTCAAGAGCCCAATTAGCAATTCCAATACTTGGCTTAGGATCTAAATCTAAATCCGCCTTCTTTACAGCCCCATTGATCCCTATCACCAACTCGCTCAGACTTATACCTACATTATCCAACAACGGAATATTATTAAGAGCTACTTCTCCCCCAAGATGAAAACCGTCACTCCTTACTCTGCTTTCGGCGAGTTCCAGATTCACATCAAAGCCATAAAGTTCAAACGACTCTTGTACAGAACTGATTCGTAGTTCGAAATCCGATTCTCCAATATCAGGTATTGGAAATGACCCATCACTTGTAAGTGTTACCAATTCTTCTTCGCCAACACCATCTGGTAAGTCATCTAAATTAGGAAGCACAAGCTGCTGTTTTGGAGCCCCGGGCCATTCCCAACCGGTTTCTGACGTAAAAGTGGATTCGTAGTCAATCTGAACTTTGCCGGCAAGATATCCAACTTGTGTTGGGAGCTCCCGTTCCCGGACAATAATTCCACTTGAATTACTCACGGTAACTTGCAAAAAACCAAATACTTCCGCGTTAAACTCACTCATGTCAGTCTGCACCGATCCGCCGACGGGCAGCAATTTGCCATTTTGCTCAAATACATTAATGTTTGTGAAAGGAATGCGGAAATCAGGCTCAACGCTTATTAATGGGTTATTGGGTACCGAAACAATTGCACCGGTAATAGTTGTATCGGATGGACTGACAGACAACTCCTCAACTTCAATATCAAACCCAAGAAGAGAGGCGATATTGAATTCTGAATCCTGCAGGCTGAAATCAACCGTTTGTTCTGTATCCTCAGAAAATGTTGTTGTCTGTGAATCACCCACAAAACCCGATTTCCCGGCTTTCAGTGTCCACTCGCCTGTGGGTATTCCCGGAAGTGTATATGAACCATTGCTGTCCGTGGTTGTTTGAATATCTTCTCTTCCCTCAAGCCGAATCGTTGCTCCCTCAACCGGGTTTCCTACTGCCGTAACGGTTCCTGTTGCACGTCCACCCAGATCCATGGAGATCGTAACATCGGTCACTTCTCCGTTATCCGTAATTGTTGTTTCGGTGATAACGGGTACATAATTGGTTGTGTTGGGGGCCTGCACCTGAATCGGAACGTTTCCTGCGGGAGTTTCATCAAAGTAGATAGAGCCTTGATCATCCGTCTGGTCGCTCGGTCCGGTTTTACCGACCTGAACGGTTGCATTTTCGATGGGTGAGCCGTCAGAGGCAGACTCTACGGTTACATCCAGCTTACCAACTGCACGGGTAATCACAAGCGTACCGATGTCCTGTGTATCCCCCGGAGTTCCATTTTCGCCCATTATGTCCATAAAATAGGCGGCTGCGGAACTGTAATCCGCCATCGACATATTCGTTTCATTTTGGGCAAAATTTTCACTGATACTGTAGGAACTCGAAGCGTTCCCGCTGTATCCGACTGAAGCAAATGAAAAACCCTCTTCTTCCTCCCCGTCATCGGTTTGAAACGATTCCGAATTTATGACTGAATTTGCCCATTGGTTCGTGGTAGTGGAAAAATTAGAAATGTCGGTATCAGACCAGTCTTGCCTGGTTTGATTTCTTTCAAAGTTAAAATCAAACTCCGGTTCTTCGGATACTTCAACCGTAATTGTTGTATCCATATCACGGTGCCCAATTTTCCGAACCTGAAGAGTGTGCGTACCCTGGGTATTTGCTGTGACAAATCGTCCTTGTTGATCGGTTTGAACAGGTGAACCGCCATCCTGCCATTTAACCGTCGCATTCGCAATATTTTCTGATCGATCATTCTGAATGCGTCCCACAACTGTAATCAGTGTTGGATCAAGCATAATCGGATCTCTTTGGATCACTACTCCCCGTTCATTCAGTAAAATCTCTTCCTCATATTTTTCACTTTTGGAACTCTGTACGACAAGCTTGTATGGTTCCGTATGCGTTTGAATACGGGTGATTGTAAATCGGCCGTCGCTGTCTGTAACTGTAACTCTGGGAGTCAGGTTGTTAACAGGGGGCGTAAGGGCAACAATTGCATTTTTGATGGGAGACTGATTATCCCGCCTTACCACTCGGCCCTCAACTACAGGGAGAGCTTTCTGTAATTTATAGACTTTTTCTACAGTGGCCGATTCAAACTCACTCAACTCCGGTGAAGCTGACAAATGGGTCACAACAGGTTTATAACCGGGAGCATCCACACGAACCATATAGCGGTCGTTTGAACCTTTCTTTCTTGGAAAAAGTCGGGTTATCTGTCTGGATGCGTTTGCCTCAGCTACTTTCTCCATCATACTGCTATTTAAAACCATCTGAGCATCCTCTTGGTCGGCTGGTAATGGCCAGCCCTCCGGTTGTAGTGCAGGAACCACATCATACCAGTCCGACGCCCTGAAAATCTCAATTTTAGCATCCGTTATTGGCTCATCGTCTTCTTGATCCCGGACGGTGGAATCCAGCCGATAGGTTAACGCCGTACCCGTGATAGCACCCGCGTTGTACGTTCTTGCATTCTTAGTACTGACAGCCACCGTATTATCTTCACTAAATGTAAAATAGGGTGAGTCAACTACAATTTTAACAGAAGCTAAAGCCAACTCTGTGTTCTGAAGTTGTGAAACAGGCGTATTTGCATCTTGTACGTTTATGGTTTGATTCTGATTCTGCTGATTTCCAATCACGGATGCACTACCACTTCCTGAATCGGAATCATCAGAATTATCTAAAAGACGATCGAGCTCGGATGGAGCAAAAGAGAGGGTATAGGCACCTTCCTCATTCGCCGTGGTGGTTGCAATTACATGATCGGTACCATTTACGGTAACCACTGCTTTTACACTTGCTCCCTCCAACGGATGATTAAGCAAATTATCGGATATTTCGGCTAACTGATTCTGAATATCTCCGGTTGTTTGTCCAAAATTTTGAATTTGTACATTGCCTGTTTCTCCGCCACCATATACCGGGACTTGTGCATCAATGGAAACCTGGTCAGATTCCTGGTTTTGATTACCGAAACCACTGTACAGATCTCCGCTGTAATTTGCATCCTCCATACTGTAATTGGGATCGTCGAGGGCCGTTTGAACTCCAGAATTATTTGTACCGGACAGGTTAAAAGTAGAGTTCGAGTTAACCGGTTCATTACTTTGGAAACCCTCCGTAGGCCTGAACTTGTATTGAACTGTACCGGAGATAGTAGTGGACGGGATCTGTACCGGAATCGGTGCTAATGTCATTTCCGGTTCAACCACAGTCAACTGTTCTTGTTCTTCTTCATCTTCAGAACCATATGTAAAGACTCTCACTTCACTTCGCCCTTCATTATTGATCGGAATCTCGCCATTTACATCACGGGCGGTTACCTGCCATGCGTACGTTTGTCCCTCTTCCAGAGGAAGATACGAACCCGTGTAGGGCAGCATAGTAGTTCCAATACTCACTGCCGAAGCATGTTTCCGATTACTCACAATCGCTTCGGATGGATTTTGTCCGTCGAATAGCTCAACCAGCAGGAATTCATACTCAACCATCATTCCCGGAGGGCCCATTACTGGCGACCATGAAAAAACAGGAGTCGATAACGTTGGTGCAATCGATTCACCATTGGAAGGAGAAACCAGGGTTGGCGGTTGCGGTAATCGAACCATGAAGTTTGCGATCCCTTCAATACCGGGTATATTTGAACCTACAATCTCCGGTTCAATGGTAATTTGATAATTTCCTTCCGGAAACCTTCCGGTTTGCCAGGCCTGGCGGAACCTGGTGCCGGGAAGTGATTCCAGAATTTGCTGGGTGGTGGCTTCAAACAGAACAAATTCGGAAAATGGACTCAGCAGATGCATACCCGAATCGAAGGTGGAGGGAAGCGAGGTTTCATCCACCAAAACCTGGCTGTTTTGAGTAATTCTTACACGAAAACGGACATCGACCGGTCCCGGCCCCGTAATATTTAACTGAACCTGGTAATTGCCCGCAAAAACTTGTTGTTCAAAATCACTGATATAGGGACTTGGCAAAATTTGAGGGATACCCACAATGGTCGCCCGCGCCTGGGTTTGGGCTGTTGCCTGTTCCGGGCTCCACGCTGCAAAAAGCAGAGAAAGGAGTATCAGTTTTATAAAAATCGAAAATTTATTCTTTACTCGTTGCTGCATACCTGTTTATCTGATTAAAATCGTTGTTGAAATCGAAATCTGGCTTCCATTTCAGAAAAAGCTCCGTCCTTCACCTTCCATTACCGTATTGTTTTGAGAACGAATATTGAGTTGCAGATTCGTGGAAGATGTGACCGAATAGCTGGCAACAAAATTACCATTTATCTGTAAATTCTTGTTTACCATATTTTGCTCGCCAAATGTTTGCTCAAATTTATTTTGAGATACATTCACTGTCAGGTTCAAATTCAGTTTCCTTTCAAATAGAGCATAACCTGCACCCGCTGACCCGGTAAGAGTTGTAAATGTATTGTCTGGTGCCTCGCCTAAAACCACATTCACAGAACTGTTAACCGAAAGACCGGACGGCAGAGCCAGGGAGTAGCTTGCCGCTCCTGTTTTTGTGTTTGATTCATCCGTGGCCATTCCGCCATTCTGCACCGGGTATTCCACAACCATATCCTGATAAATACCGGTAACCGAAAAATTATGAGTTGTACTTCCGCTTATTATTGAGAAGCTGGGAAAAAATTGAAATACCTGTGATAACTGGCTGTGCTGGCCTTCACTTTGGGAATTATTCGAGGATGTCTTGGACTCAAACCGCGTGTAACCACCGCCAAGATTTATACTTTCCGACACCTGCACATTCGTATTCAGATTAATATTCTGCTGCGTTTGTTTAGAGATACGGTTACCAAGCAGGTTGTCTTCACTAAGCGAAAATTCGCCATCTAAGGTCCACTTCTGATCAAAAAACTGGAATGCCGGAGTTAGAGTTATCGTATGTTGATCATCCCTCATATCCCTGATGCCCAAACTTTTATAGCCCGGCATAATTCTTTCGTATTGGGCTCTCATCTGGAATTCATCAAAAGAAAAGTCTGTGTGAGCCATTCCTGCATACGATAGACGCGTGCTGCTTCGGGGAGAAAAAAGATCTGTTAGAAATGAGGGAATGTCAGACTCATCAGCAGATAATTCCGGACTACGCTGATCTCTTGTAAAAGCCGAGACCGTGGTTTCTGCCCCCACTTTAAAAGCCTCTTCAAAAACAGAAACCTGAAATTTCGGTGTAACAGCCAGGTTCTCTGCGGGTGGGGATAGTAATCCCGGCCGGTAGTTTGTGATATTTGAAGTATCGGGAATAGACCCTCGGTTGTCTTTCGAATAAAACGCAGAAAGACTAAAATTGCTTTGTTCAGAACTACCCACACCGGCCTGGAATGCGTATAACCATCGCTCAAATGTAGGTCTGCGGGACCGGTCTGCACTAAAATCAAATACAGCTCTGTTTACCCGGCCGGCTGCCAGATCAATAAAAACAATACCGGGTGATAAATTAAGCTCACCGCCCCGAATTGTAGTTCCACTGAGTGCATAATTTCCATAGCCCGGATTTACATCACCGGCAGAAAGGGTTACCCATTTCCAGCTTCCGTAAAAATTAAATCTATTTAGAGATTGCCGGAACTGATTATCATCGGTACTGTAGCGAATATCGGCACCGGATTCGAAACCAAGAATGGAAAAATCAACATTTGCGGTTAGTAGCGCACCCAGAGGCTGCTTCCTGTTAACATCCTGTGTGGTTGTATATGCATGAGACTGTAATCCAATGGATCCGCTGTAGGTATAGGTTTCAATATCTGTTTCTCCGATGGTGTCCTGTGCATATAATGGAGAGGTTGAAACAAAAATGATACATAGACTAAAAATTACTATATCTACTTCAAGTAATCTTTTTAAGCGCATCCTAAGGATCTCTTTGTCGTTTATAAATAGTGCAACTTAATTCTGCTTTAAGCCACCTTAGACTTGTTATTCAGATACTTTGTGAGCATCTTGGTTTAATTTATTTTCCCAAATCCCGGCTGCAGAATTCAATATTTTAGACCAGGGCAGTTTAATAAATATTTGTGAATACCCTAAATGCTGTTCTTCTACTTATATATGCGAAGATCGAAATAAAAAAGGGTCAAAATAATTACTTTTTTAATTCATGAGTGATAAAAGCAATATAACCCAGCTTTTACGTACCGTTAATAAAGGAGATCAAGATGCATACAAAAAACTTTTTGAACTTGTCTATGATGAGCTTCGGCGTATTGCCAATATTCAACTGAATCAAGAATATTCTGATCATACATTCAGTAAAACCGAATTGGTTCACGAGGCCTACATTAAACTGATCGATCAATCGAAAGTAGATTTTAACGATCGAACCCATTTTTATGCTATTGCTGCCCGTTCTATGAGGCAACTTCTTGTTGATTATGCACGCAAGAAAAAAGCAGAGAAACGGGGCGGCGGGAAAAAACCACTGCCGCTTGATGAAAATGTCTTTCACATCAAAAAGCATGCAGAAAATATCATTGAACTTGATGAGCATCTTGATCAGCTTTCTGAACTGGATGAACGACTCGGACAGATTGTTGAGCTTCGTTTCTTTGCCGGCATGAGTATTGAAGAGACAGCCAAAATGCTGGATCTCTCTGCAAGCACTGTAAATCGCGATTGGGCGAAAGCAAGAGGTTGGCTCTATCAGCGGTTAAAGTCAGAACATGGATCTTAACCCGATCTATTCACACAAACGTATAAAATAGAAGTTAAGTAAATGATATTGTTTCATATATCGACAATCGAATATAGCTCAAATTTGAGTGTTGCAGCAAAAGGCTGCGAATTTTTTCGTGTGCTGTGTTCACAACCAAATTTCTTGGTGAAAAATCTGTGTTAAATGAAGTGCTAAGATATCAATGAGACCGAATGTAGATCTTTTACGCATAGTATGATGTAGAAAAGCTCAATAACTATGAATAAAGACCGCTGGAAACTGATTACCAATATTGTGGATGAGGTTTTAAAAACGAACAACCCTTCTGCAAAAAAGAAAATTTTAGAAGATCGATGCGGAAACGATCCGGACCTTAAATCAGAAGTACGCAAATTCCTCGATTCCATTGAGAACTCCTCCGATTACTGGGACTCTCTTTTCCAATCTAACCGTTTATTTATTGGAGAGATAACAGATAATTACAAGATGTCTACAGACGATAGTTTATTAGATAAAACTGCAACTCTTCCCGAAATTGATGATACCATTCCCGATCAAATAGGCCTCTATAAAATAAAAAAACGTGTTGGATATGGCGGCATGGGCGAGGTTTTCCTGGCCGGCAGATGTGATGAAAAATTCAACCAGAATGTTGCGCTTAAGCTGATGCGCCACGGAGTAACATCCAAAAATCAAGCCCGCAGATTTGAGCAGGAACGTACTATTCTCTCATCGTTAAATCATCCAAACATAGCCCGCTTGCTGGATGGCGGAATTTCGGTGGACGGGCGCTCCTACTATGTAATGGAATATGTGGACGGTATTCCAATTACAGAATATTGCAAAAAAAACAATTGTGATCTTGATGAAAGACTCAACCTTTTTAAACAGGTTTGCAGGGCCGTGCAGTACGCCCACTCCAACTTTATTGTGCATCGGGATTTAAAGCCGGAGAATCTTCTGGTGAATAAACAAGGTGTTGTTAAAATTTTAGATTTTGGTATTGCTAAAATGATCGACGACAGCCTTGATGAGCAAGCCATTCTGCAAACCAGCTCCGGATTCAGAATGCTCAGCCTGAAGTACGCCGCGCCTGAACAGATCACACTCGACCCTATAACAACAGCTACAGATGTATATTCGCTGGGTATACTTCTGTTTGAACTGCTTACCGGATTCCATCCGTTCGATTTGAAAAATAAATCATTGCACGAAACGGAATACATTATTCGGCATCGAGAGCCTTCCAAACCAAGTTCGGTATCAAACCGCTGGAGTACACAGTTAAAGGGTGATCTTGACGCGATTATTTTGAAAGCACTTCGAAAAGAATCCACAGAAAGATACGATTCTGCCCAAAATATGCTGGATGATATTGAACGGTTTGAGAAATCACTGCCTGTATCTGCCCGTCACGATTCTCTCATCTACCGATCAAAAAAGTTTATCAAGAGGCATTCTCTGTCGCTGATGTTTATTGGATTTATCCTGCTGATGGTTACTGCATTTACCCTTTTCTACACCCAGAGGATATCTGAAGAAAAACAATTTGCTGAACTACAGGCCCAAAAAGCCGAACAGGTAACACTGTTTTTAATGGATCTGTTTGAGGCGAATAATCCTTTACATTCGGAGGGAGAAGTTCTTACGGCAAGAGACATGCTGGAACGTGGTGAAGCGGATGCTGAAAAATTGGAGGGATATCCCGAACTGAAAGCACAGATGTTTGAGGTGATGGGTGAAATTTACAGGAGGCTGGGGCAGTATGATAAATCAGAATCTCTGTTGCGGCAATCACTTACGATCAGGCAGGATGTTTATGGAAATTACCATTCCGAAACGGTAGGTACGTTCGATAAACTGGGTTTACTGCTTATCAATAAAGGAGAATTTTTTGCAGCCGATTCACTCCTGAGTCTTGCCCTGAGTATTCGGGAAAATCACCTCAAGTCTGCCGGACCCGATTTGGCTGAAACTCTCAGTAACCTTGCATATGCCCGCCGCAGAGTTGGAAATAATACAAATGCAGAACAGCTTTACAGAAGGAGTCTTGAGATTCGGGACAAGCATCTTGGCAGAGATCATCCGTTGACCATTGAAAATATGAACAGCCTTGGTGTGGTACTTCATTACAAAGCAAAATATCGGGAAACAGAAGCATTGTTTCGGGAAATACTCCAGCGCAGAGAAAATCTACTCGCTCCTGTTCATCCTGATATAGCCATAAGCCAAAACAGTTTGGGAGCTCTGCTAATGAATCTCGGAGACTTCCGGGAAGCAGACAGCCTGCTTAACCGGGCGTTGACTGTTCGGCGTAAATTGTATGGAGATAATCACCCCTTTGTAGCTCTCACACTCAATAATCTTGCGATTTCTCATATGGACCAGGGCAGATTGTCTGAAGCTGAAAAATATGTAAATGAAGCCTACCGCATCCGAAAGGAACAGCTTGGACACAACCATACAAACACGGCCCTAACTAAGTTTACAATTGCAAAGTTAATGCTCGAAACCAATCGGCCCGATTCTGCATTAAAATTGTATAAAGAGGCCTATAATACATTCCACGACAATCTCTCCCCCGGTCATTCACTTACAGCCCGAACAATGGTTGGCATTGGAAGTGCTTACCTGGCAAAAAACGATCTTGAGAACGCCCGGTTTTATTTTGAAGAGGGATACCAGAAAGTAGAAGCTGTTCACTCCGAAGAATCTTTGGAACATGCTCTGGCAAGTATTCAATACGGAGCTTATCTCATGAAAACAGGAGAAGAAGAACGGGCTAATGAGATCTTGAATACCGCTCATAAAACTCTTCAGGAAATTGAACATCAGGAGAGTTTGCGGCAGGAAAATATCATGACCCTTCTTAATCAGAACAACTGAAATTACCTGATTGCAGAGTTTTCATCTCACTTTCTACATATATAGATATGGCTTCCAGTGCTCTTGCACTCCGCCCAGTAGATTTTGAAAAAACGTAATATGAACAGGCCGGTATGGTTCAACATCCAGCGGCATGCTTGCTTCGTCCGGTGTACGGTTGCCTTTCTTCACATTGCATTGATTACAGGCTGTAACGAGGTTTTCCCAGCTATCTTCACCACCCCTGCTGCGCGGCATAACATGATCGAGTGTCAAATCAGATTTTGTACCACAGTACTGGCACGTATGCCGGTCTCTTTTCATAATGTTGCGCCGGGAAAGTACAATGTTAGCATAAGGAAGATTGATATACCGCCGCAGCCTTATCACGGAAGGATAGGAAAATTCATCATCTACTGTTCTAATCACTCTGTCGGGGTCATCATGCAGTAACTCAGCTTTCTCGAGAAACAGTAACTTAACAGAGCGTTGTACGGAACAGATACTTAATGGCTGATAGTCCTGGTTTAGTACAAGTACGTCGGTATCCATGGGTTAAAATTTAGCAATTCATGTAGAGATATTGTCTATAAATGAATCTAAAGCCTAAATAGTATGACTTATTTTGATTTAAATTTCAACTAAAAAATTTAACGATTGTTTGTTGATGCTCAAACAACGAAATATTAAAGGAATAATTTTCTGATCATGCTATCTTAAAAGTAAATCGGCCCTGTTAAGATATTGCCCCGCCCGACATGAAAACAGATCATAAAGGGCTTTGCAGAACCAACAATTTGTTTTCGACTTCATTCGTCGTACCTCCTCATTGCGCTCAAACTGACGTCCCATTGAGCGCAGCGGAGCGAAGTCGAAATATGGCCGGTATTTCAAAGCCCTCTCATAAAATATGACAAGGATAATAAATCCCTTATTCATACATATGCAGAGAACGGAAACAGAGATCCTATCGGTAAACCTCTTATCATTTGTGATTCACAGACAGGAAAAAACGGCACTGGCTACGAAGTTGGAACTATAACCTTTTCCAGTCCTGAATCCATTCAATCAAATTAGTGTTATGTCAATTATCATTTGTCGGATATAGACCTGACAGCATTCCCGGTGCTTTTCCGGGTTTCTGTCAGCGTCAAAAATCAACGCTGTCAGATCCAGTGGGTGCTGACAGGTTGCTTCCGACATTTCATATTTAACTTAACACTAGCATCGGGAACATTTGGAAAAAAGTTATATCAGAAGGTGCAAATACCAAATATTATTGCAAACGCAAATGCAATCTTAAAGATAATTGTATATTGGTAATTCCTGATTTTTTAGTGAATGCAGGTAGTGTAACCGTTTCTTATTTTAAACGGGTTCAAAAAAGGCAAGGTTTTTTGGACCAAAGCACGAGTTATCAAATGATTTAATCGCATGATGCAAAATGCTTATGGCGTAAATGAAGAATTTAAAATAACTTAACGTCAGGTGATTCTTGTCAATGCCATTGACAGGGTTGCAACTACATTAAATATAGATAACATCTACGCTTAATTAACTTTGAAATACGGCACAATATGTCGAAACAAACTTTTCGGCTCTCATTGAATTCGACTTATCAAGAGTCGGAAAAGATTCCTGATTTTGTTTCAGAGATTCAGGAAAAGAGCCAACTGGAAGATGATATAACCGGCAACCTTATGCTTCTGCTCAGCGAGGCTGTGACCAATGCAATTGTGCATGGCAATAAGCTGGATGAGGAAAAAATGGTAGAGATTGAAGTACAAATAAATTCTAAAAAGGTCGTTTCTACCGTGAAAGATCATGGCGATGGATTTAATCCTGAGGCTGCCAATAATCCGCTTAAAGAAGAAAATCTGTTAAAAGACAGCGGACGAGGTATTTTCCTGATCAAAGAGATCTCCGATTCGATGGACTATCTTGAAAACGGCACAAAAATCCGGTTCTCCCTCAGCCGATAGTTGTTGAATAGTAATTCTTTATTGAACGACCAAAGCGTCAATATTACCACTTAATTGCAGTAGTTCTGTTTCTGCAATCTTAGCTTCATACTTTGCGTTGATCAACCTGTTTTCGGCCTGAAGAAATGTGGTTTGAGCTTCCCTGAACTCAAGCGAACTGATGCTGCCCAGGCGAAATCTCTCCAGTGCTATATCCAGTGTTTTCTCTGCATTTTGATAATTTTCCTCTTCTAAATCCACCAGTTCAATAGCATTCGAGTATGCACGGTACGCACTCTCAAAATTGGATTCAATTCGTAATCTTTCTTGCTGGCGGTTAATTTCAGCATTCTTTTGGTCAATCTTTGCGTTCTGAATTCTGCGATTTAGATTAAAACCATTAAAGATCGGTACACGGGCCGTCAGCCCGTATGAAAAACCGACAGTTTCGTTAAAGCTAAAAAATCCGCCGCCGCTTTCATTTCTATTAAAGCTATAACCGGACGAAAATAATATTTCGGGATATCGTTCACCCTGGATTTCGCGAAGCTCGAGCTCTGATATTCCTTCCTCCGCTCTGGCAATAGCCAGTTCAGTATTCTCTTCGATTAAATTTTGATAGAGTTCTTGCTTCACCAGGGATCGATTTACGGCGATCTCACTAACTACATTAAAATCCTCGCCGGGTTGTCTGCCGAGAAGTTCGTTTAACCTAATTTTAGCTTCTGTGAGAGCATTGGTTTCCCGAATGTACGCGGCACGGTCTTCGCTTAAATCAGAGCGAGCCTGTAGAAGATCATATTCAGAACCGGACCCTAAATCTACTTTTGTTTCCTCGATCTCGATTCGTTCTTCGGTTACCTCAATATTGTTCTGCAAAATGTTTAACTGCTCACTGATACGTATGATATTGAAATAGGTAAGCGAAATATTTGTCACCAGGAATTCCTGGTTCAGGTTCAATTGCATCTCGCTTAGATCGCGAAGTTCTCCCAGCCGGTCATACGATGAAAACATTCGAAGGCCGTCAAAAAGAGTCCAGTCCAGATTGATGGCTGCATTAGTATTATTACTTTCGGCTCCCTCAGATGTTCGCGATTCTCCCCCGGCTTGAAATTCGCTATCTTCAATACTCTCCGTTCTGGAAGCTGTAACTTCTATAACAGGCAGAAAACCGGCATTCCCTATTGTTTGATTATTATCAGCCTGTTCAACCGAATTTCTTGAGATCTTAATTCCGTAGTTATTCTCGAGGCCAATTGATACAGCTTCATCAAGACTCAATACCTGTTGAGCTTTGATTTGGCCGGGGTTCAAGCAGAACAGTAATAGAAAAATTGTTGTGATTCCCACAATCATTTTTTGACTCATACAGACGCTGGCTCCATTTTTTCAGCTTTTTTGGCTTGTTCAAGAATCTCGCTTTCTGCATCTTTTTCGGATGCAAAATAGCTGTAGATGGCAGGAATAACATATAACGTCAAGAAACTTCCAATCAACAGGCCGCCAATAACTGCAATACCCATTGAGGTTCTACTTTCTGCGCCGGCACCCAGTGCAAGCGCAATCGGCAAAATTCCGAGAATGGTGGAAATTG
>JAXHMK010000011.1 GCA_034521495.1 Balneolaceae bacterium | reverse complement strand
CTCCGCCGCTGAAGCCGCCAAATCCTCCGCCGCCGGAGCTGCCACCACTGAATCCACCGCCACCCCAGACAACTCCGCCTGAGCCGAGTGTATGCCGGCTTCTTTTACCGCCTCCTCCGCCACCAGAACTTGCACGAACCAGTGTGTAGATAACGATGAAAATGATGATCAATACAATGAAGCTGAAATTACCGGAATCTTCGGTGGCTCTGTCAACAGCATCATATTCGCCGGCACCAAGCTGCATTAAAACGGTTGTTGCGCGTTGCAAACCGGTGTAGAAATTACCCTCCTGGAAATTGGGTCGCATGATCTCATCCACAATGCGCCCGGCCTGCAGATCGGTTATAGCACCTTCAAGGCCATAGCCAACTTCAATCTGCATCTCCCGTTCGTTGGGGGCCACTAAAATCAACACCCCATTTTGGCGATCGCCTTCCCACATTCGCCATTCATTAAAGATGGTGGTGGCAACTTCTTGACGCGGCAATCCCTGCAAGCTTTCTACGATGGCGATAGCAATTACGTTGGAGGTGGTATCGCGATAGGTTTGTAGTTTGCTTTCAAGATTTTGAACTTCTCGCTGCTCTAAAAGATTTGCGAAATCGTTCACATGCCCGGTCGGCGAAGGGAAATCCTGAGCAGAGATTGGTGTTGCAATGAGAAGTGTAAGAAGAACTATTTTTAGGCGGGTCAACATGGGTTTATTCATCATCCCTGTTATCCTTGTATGTAATTTCATTATCCAATTCATTAGGGTCGGCTCCGTCGCTTGGGAAGAATTTCTTTAATTTATCGCCGATATCCCTGACAACAGATTCGATGCCTTGCTCAAAATTTCCCTGTTTAAATTCACCGATCAGTTTATCGATTTCATCATGCCAAAAATTATCCTCGACCTGACGGCTGATCCCCTCATCACCAAAAATAGAAACTTTTCGATCTTTCGTGGCGATGTACAGAATCACCCCATTTCGGGCATCGGTTTCATGCATATCAAGCTTCCCGAAGATAGTTTTAGCACGCTCAACAGGATCTTTTTTACATTTGGCTTCGATATGGACCCGAATCTCACCGGTGGTGTACTCTTCGGCGTCGGCAATTGCCTTTACAATGTTCTCTTCGTCTTGCTCTGATAAAAATGTTCTGGCTGGCATAATCAGTTTTGTTTAATCAAATGAAACTTCCGGTGCATTTTCGGCACCCTCGGTGGCTTCAAAATAATATTTACGTTCAAAACCCAACATACCGGCAACTACGCTGGTAGGGAAACGCCTGAGTGAAGTATTGTACTGCTGTGCGGCTTGGTTGAACCGCATCCGTTCGGTGGCAATTCGGTTTTCCGTACCTTCCAGCTGGTTCTGAAGATCCCTGAAATTTTGTGTGGCTGTCAACTCAGGATAGCGTTCAACACTTACCAAGAGCCTGGAAAGTGCATTGCCAAGTTGTCCCTGAACTTGTTCAAATTGGCGTATCGTTGATTCATTACTCAACTGACTGGGGTCCACATTGATCGATGTGGCACGACTTCTTGCCTCAATTACATTGGTCAGAGTTTCTTGTTCAAAATTAGCGGCACCCTGAACGGTATTAACCAGGTTCGGAACTAAATCCGCTCGTCGCTGATATTGGTTTTCGACCTGTGCCCAGGCTTGGTTTACCTCCTCTTCCTGTTCAACCAGGCTGTTATTTACACTGATACCATACAGGGCAAGAAGAATGGCTACCCCGATTGCAATCCATACTTTTACATTCATAGAATTAAATTTTTTTGATGATTAAAAACGTCCCAAATATACGAAAGATCCCACAGAAGGGTTCAATTCCAATTATCCGGGAAACATTAATATCTTGTAAAGATGATCGAAGATAACATCAATATCAAAGAAATCCCTTTAGATTTTTTCTGATAATTGAGTGTATAACATGTATCATTAGGGATCTCACGATGACCGAATTATTGTTGAATACTATTATCCTAAACACACGTTAAATTACTTTTTAAAGAAACATCAGTAAATGAATCCAAAATTTGTATTTTTTGATCTTGATAACACACTTCTCAATCACGATTCAGCAGAGTCGGGTGCTCACAACGATCTGTATGAATCAACACCTGAACTCCGGAAAGTCTCGCTGGATGACTGGCTGAGTACTTATAAATCGATTAACCATAAGCTCTGGCTACAGTACCAGGAAGGTGAAATTGACCGGCATCAGCTTCAGCATTTGCGTTTTCATGATTCAATGGTTGAGCTTGAACTTCCGACGGATCGAAGCGAAGAGATCGGGACTGACTATATGGAGTTTTATCGAAATCACTGGAGTTGGGTGAATGGTGCAAAAGAGGCTTTGGACAGGGTTAGCAAGGATTATCCATTAGGGATTGTAACGAACGGGTTTCTTGAAACACAACAGATGAAAATTGATAAAATGGGTCTCGATCAATACACAAATCTTTTTGTGATTACGGAAGAGATCGGGGTGATGAAACCTCATCAAAGAGTGTTTGATGTTGCTACAGAGAGAGCAGGGGTTGATCGCGAATCAATTTTGTATGTAGGTGATTCGTACACATCAGATATTATCGGCGGAAGGAATGCCGGTTGGACAACGGCTTGGTTTACGGCTTTGAATGGGGATATTGAAGAGGGGCAAACGGCCGATTTTATCTTTGATAATTTTGATGAACTATTGAAACAGATGGACCTTTAGCTATCCGTGCATCATCATGTGTCCACCGCTCATCATGGAGTATCCTCGCCAAATGAGTATCAACCCGATGATGATAGCAAAATAGGTAGAAAATGGCCGTAACTTAGATCGCAGTTTAGGTGTGATAAATCCGGGAGCCATATTCAGCATTAACATCACTGGCAGAGTCCCCAATCCAAATAAAGCCATATAAGCGGCACTGTGAAAAATGGATGATGTGATTAAAGCTGCAGCCAACGCGGTAACAACAAATCCACAAGGCAGGAACCCATTTAATAATCCAATAAAAAAAGACGAAAAATTGGATTTTGCTTTATAGAGTCCGGAAATAGTTTTGGTAAGCTTTTGGGTAAAAGTAGTGTACAAAGAATTTACTTTACCGGGCAGTTTTATATGCGGGAAAAGAGCAAACACAATGATTAAAACTCCAAGAGTGATGGACAGAATGTGTTGATAACCGGCAATGGTTGCCCCCATTCCCAAAAGTCCAAAGATGGCTCCAATGCCTGCATATGTAAAAATACGGCCAAAGTTATATAAAACTCCCCTTAAGAAGAGAGCCTCCGGAGATCGGTTATCCCCCGGAATGGCCAGGGCAATGGGGCCGCACATGCCAACGCAGTGGAAGCTGCCCAGCAGGCCTAATGTAAATCCGGTCCAGAGTTCCATAGCAGTTAAATGAATATATTTTTCTCTTCAAGATAGGTAAGCGAATCAGCTTCCCATTCAACAGATAATCTCCAGCGCCCTTTTTCAAAATCACCCACCGGAATGGTTTGTAGTCCTTCTGTATTCAGGCTCAGATTATATTTTTTATCCAGGTTTGGGTTATTGGGGCGATAAAAGGTGATGTTGCCGGAAAGGGAGTCGCCAAGAACCTCATCGGGAAAAATTAGTTTGATGGAGGTGGTTCCTTCGTCAAATAGAACAATCACAGGATTCTCAAGATTTGCTGCCCGAGTCTTGTTATCAATGGTTTCCTGGTATTTTACACCCTCTTCATAATGATTATTTGAAACGAGGTAAAAATCAAGCGAGATGATGTAACTAACAACACTGAGTGTAGCAATTATAAAAAGGGTGACGGCCAAAAAAATTCCGTTTCCCCAGTTAAACTTTTTCATAAGCTTACTGACTACTATTATTATTCGAGGGACCTAAAAATCCCGATGTTATTGTTTCAATTTTCTCGCCATTTGAATAAACCCCAAAGGTAAGTTCTGTTTGTGCCCCGGAAAGATTTTGTTCTGAGAGTTTGATTAATAAGCGGCCTTCCGCCGAATTTTGTGCTGGAACACTTTCTACATCTCCAAGCGAGACGACCTCACCTTCAGGATGCTCCAGTTTGAGTTCAAAACTGATATCTTCGAACGTTTTATTCAGAACTTTCAGGTTATAAATATTACTGTACATATTATCAGGAAGTTCCTGGTATAATGTGCCGGGTTCCCTGAGAATGGTTGTCTCCGTATCAGGCCGGAGAGTGAGCATGGTTACAAATGTAATTAAGAGAATCAGCAAAATACTGGAGTAGCCTGCTACGCGCGGAGTCAGAATTTTTTGCTTTTCATCCCGTATAGCATTTTCAGAGGAGTAGCGAATTAAGCCGCGAGGTTTATTGATTTTCTCCATGACATCATCACAGGCATCAATACAGGCAGTACAGTGCACACATTCGAGCTGGGTTCCATTTCTGATGTCAATTCCCATCGGGCAAACTTTTACGCATTGATAGCAATCAATGCAATCTCCAAACGATTCATCTGCACTGAACCCTAAATCTTCGAGGGTGGCTTTACGGTTTTTAAGTTTGTATCGGTCCTTTACACTGGCTCGTGTTTCTCCGCGTTTGTAATCATACATTACATTTATAGAGTTATTGTCCAGCATCACGGATTGCATCCGTCCATAGGGACAAACAAAATGACAAACCTGCTCCCTCATAAAGGCAAATACACCGTAGAAAACCCCGCTGAATACAATCATCGCAGAAAGGCCGGCCAGATGTTCGGATGGGGGATCTGTTATTATCTGAAATAGCTGATCTTTCCCGATGATATACGCCAGGAAGAGATTCGAAATCACAAAAGCCATTGCGAAGAAAACGCCGTGTTTTGTAGTCTTTTTCCAGATCTTTTCAAAATTCCAGGGCTTTCTGTTGAGCCGGATTTGAGCAGCTGCATCTCCTTCAATCCAATATTCAATCCGCCTGAAAACCATCTCCATAAAAATGGTTTGAGGACAGGCCCAGCCACAGAAAAGTCTTCCAAAAATAGCCGTAAATACAACGATAAAAAGAATGAATGCCAGCATGCCAAAAACCAACAAATGCAAATCCTGAGGCCAAAAGGCAACACCAAATATGATAAACTTACGGTTCAGTATGTCAATTAATAACAGAGGATTCCCGTTGATGGTGATAAAAGGGCCTGCGAAGAAAAAAGCCAGCAATAGAACTGCCACAAAGTTACGTGCTTTATAGTATCTGCCGCTTGGCTTTTTAGGATAGATCCAGTTCCGTTTACCCTCTTCATTTACAGTCGAGAGATGATCACGGAACTGTTTCTTATTGATTCTTTTGTCTTCTTCTATGGATGCCATGATCTGTAGCTCTTGATTTAGATCTCTACAACAGTAATAAACGAATATTTATTGCAGTAACTTTCGTTTTAAAACTTCTTTTATTCAATAGTACAAGGTTCTGCCCGGTCCATCTCAGGAGCCTTAGCACCTGAAGGTTCAGTTCCCTGGAGAGATGCAACATAGCTGATTAAACTTTGCACTTGTTCATTAGGCAGAGGAGTGCCGTTCCCATAGGGCAGCATTCCTCTGTCAGGAAATCCCTGGGAGATACTATTGGCTATCTCTTGGGGTGAACAACCATGAATCCAAAGATTATCGGTAAGATTAGGGCCTACGAGCCCCTCTCCGTTATTCCCGTGGCAGGTAAAACAGAGATTTGTAGAGCTCATGTAGATCTCCTTTCCTTCGGCAATTCGCTCTTCATCATCGAGATAGGCCCATGTAAAGTTGGCTGCTTCTTCAGAGGGTGCGCCACCGGCCTCGTCCAGATTATACTGTTCTTCGGCCGCTGCCATTTCCATTTCATATAGCTCTTCTTGTGATGGGCCACCCAGCATATAGTAATATACCATGTATCCGGCTCCCCAGGCTATGGTAAAGTAAAACAGCCAGAGCCACCAACCAGGCATGTGGTTATCAAGTTCTTTGATTCCGTCGTACTCATGATCGAGTAGCAGATCCTTCTCGTCGTCTAATACTTTCATTGATCCGATTGATTATAGTTCATCTTGTCGTCTTCCAGGGGAAGTTGTGCTGCATCATCCCAGTAATGTTTTCCCTTTTTGATCAGGTAAATCACCATGATTACAAAAAAGGTAAAAAACAGGATCAGCGAGATACTTGGATAGATTCCAATATCTTCAATTGCGCGTAATACATTTTTATACATGGCTTACTTCTCCTGTTGTGTTTTATAGTTCGCCTGAAGCTGATTGCTTGAAGGAAGATCTTCCCAGGGGTTGTTCTCTCCCTTAATGTCGATACCCAGCCGTTGCATATATGCAATTATGGCAATGATTTTCGAATCAGATGTGATCTGTATTCCATCAATCTCATCGAACCCATTTTCGCGAAGTCCCTGTGTGATCTGTTCAGCTTGAGCTTCAAGATCCCGGATGGCAATATCTTCATACCCTTCAGCGTAGGGTACTCCCACAGTTCTTAAAGCATTAATTCGGTTTGGAATACTTTCTTTATCCATATCCTGAGTATATAACCAGGTATAGGCCGGCATAATGGAACCGGGAGATGTGGATGTTGGATCGTACATATGCCGTACGTGCCATGAATCGGGATATTTACCGCCGATTCGATGAAGGTCGGGACCGGTACGTTTCGAGCCCCAAAGGAATGGGTGATCGTACACAAACTCTCCCGCTTTTGAATATTCACCATATCGTTCGGTTTCAGAACGGAAGGGGCGTATCATCTGAGAGTGGCAGTTGTTACATCCTTCAGCGATGTAGATGTCGCGTCCCTCAATTTCCAGTGGTGTATAAGGCTTCACGCTTTCAATAGTCGGAACATTCGATTCAACCAATGTAGTTGGCACATATTCGATAATTCCTCCAATCAGGATAACCACCAGTACAATCGCTGAGAATTGCACGGGACGAGATTCCAGGCGCCTGTGCCAAGATTCATTGTGTCCCTCTGCAGGATTAATCATAGGTTGTGCTTCGTCCGCTTGCAGCTTCACAAGTGATCCCTGCCGTGAGGTCTTAAAGATGTTGTAACTGCCAATGACCGCGCCGATAATAAAGAGAGTCCCGCCGACTGCCCGGAGAGCATACATCGGGATGATCTGGGTTACAGTTTCAAGAAAGTTAGGATACTGAAGAAGTCCTTCAGTAGTGAACTCTTTCCACATCAAACTTTGTGTAATACCGCCCCAGTACATGGGAATTACATAAAAGATGGCTCCAAGCGTAGCAAACCAAAAGTGAACGTTTGCCAATTTTATTGAGTAGAGCTTGGTCTTATAAATCTTCGGTGTGATGTAATAGAGCATTGCAAAAGTGAGACCACCATTCCAAAGCAGTGCGCCATTATGTACGTGGCCAATAATGTAATCGGAATAATGTGCAACGGCATTTACATTAGCAAGAGAGAGCATCGGCCCCTCAAACGTTACCATACCGTATGCGGTTACTCCGACAACTAAAAATTTCAATACGGGATCTTCCCGAACCCGGTCCCATGCTCCACGCAGGGTTAACAACCCATTTAACATACCACCCCAGCTTGGCGCGATCAGCATGATACTGAATACGGTTCCCAGCGCCTGAGCCCATCCCGGAAGAGATGTATACAACAAGTGATGAGGACCCGCCCAGATATAGATAAAGATCAGCGACCAGAAGTGAACGATGGATAAACGATAGGAGAAAATCGGGCGATTTGCCGCTTTGGGAATGAAATAGTACATGATTCCCAGGAAGGGAGTGGTCAGGAAGAACGCAACGGCATTATGGCCATACCACCACTGTACCAAAGCATCCTGCACCCCGGCATAAATAGGATAACTCTTCAGAAGTGTAGCGGGTACTTCAAAAGAGTTAACAATATGAAGAACGGCAACGGTGACGAATGTAGCAATGTAAAACCAAATGGCTACATAAATGTGCTTTTCACGACGCTTCATGATCGTCATGATCATGTTCACACCGAATGCAACCCAGATCAAAGCAATAGCAATATCAATGGGCCATTCCAGCTCAGCATATTCTTTGCTTGTGTTGAACCCAAAGGGAAGGGTTAACACAGCAGAGGTAATAATTGCCTGCCAGCCCCAGAAGTGGATCTTGCTGAGTGTTTCATTCCACATGGGTGTTTTACAAAGTCGTGGAAGTGAATAATAAACTCCGTAGAAAATGGCATTACCGGCAAAAGCAAAGATTACTGCATTGGTATGCAGGGGGCGAAGCCGCCCGTAAGAAAGCTCCGGTATAAAGCCGAGAAACTCCGGAAATATTAATTTTAGTGCGATTGTAAGTCCAACGATAAATCCGATCATCCCCCAAAGGAGAGTGGCTATCCCAAATTTTCGGACTATCTCGTTATCGTAATGAAAGGTATCTAATGATGACATTACTCATCCCGATTTTTGTTGTTAGTTGTTTGTTTTTGTTCAGAATTCTTTTCGTCGAAAAGTATTCGTATGGAGGGAGTGTATTGGTCATCGAACTGACCGCTCCGTACTGCCCAGAAAAAAAGCAGCAGGAATACAATTGCGACGAATAAACTGAAACCGATAAGCATAAAAATTACTTCCATATGGCAAGGTCCAGTTTGTTTGCTTTATAGCGAGTCGTTAAAAATGTAAAAACCATCACGCTGACAGAGCTAAGCGGCATTAAAATCGCCGCAACTAATGGCGACAAATGACCGGTTATAGCAAATCCCAGTCCAATGGTATTATACAATAGTGATAGCACAAAACTTGCAATAATGATGTTCATACAAGCCTGCGAAAATGAGATAAACTCACTCAATTTCTTTAATGAATCACCCTCTAAAATGGCATCACAGGCAGGGGAGAAGGAGCTGATATCATCGGAAAGAGCAATTCCAAAATCACTCTGTTTCAGAGCTCCTGCATCATTTAAGCCGTCCCCGACCATTACAATTTTTTGATTATCCTTCTGTAATTGGTTGATAAATTCCAGTTTCTCCTCAGGAGATTTATTAAAAAGAAGTGATTCCTGCATTCCAAAAAGTCCGGCAAATTCATCACGCTGACTTTCATTATCACCAGAGATCAGGAACGTTTGAAATTTACTCTTCATAGACTTTAGCAGACTGGCAATTCCATCCCGAAGTCCGGCTTTGAAACAGAAATAGCCAAAATACTTGCCATCAATTGCAAGGTGTGCGGTGGTGCCATCGAACTCAGGTATCGGAATATCCGAAATGGATATATTCGTCTGTTCTGAAATAAATTTTCGTGAACCGATGCAGATCATGCTGTTATCAAATGCAGCAAAAATTCCCTTGCCGGATGCCTCAAAAAAACTATCGGGTTGGGTTGTATCTTTAATTTCATCGATCAGGGACTCAACAATTCTTCGGCTTACAGGGTGAATGGATTGTTGGCACGCAGAAAGAATGTTTCTTTTTTGCTCTTCTGAGAGTTCATCGCCTTTATATTCAATTTTTTTATCCTGCCTGTTGGTCAGTGTCCCGGTTTTATCGAACACAACAGAGGTAGCTTTAGACAGGTTTTCCAACAGCAGATGATTCTTCACAAACAGGCCATTCATCGACAGGATATTCAGGGCAGAACCAAGTGTGAATGGGGTAGAAAGCGCGAGTGCACAGGGACACGCAATAATCAAAACGGCGGTAAAAACGGATAAGGCCATCTCCATCCCCGCAGCCGAAAGCCAGTACATCCCGGCAAGTGCAGATATTCCCAAAACCGAAACCGTAAAATAGGGGCTGATACGATCTGCAAAACTGGTAAGCTTCAGTTCCTTATCTGTATTGGTGAACGCTTCATGATTCCAAAGTTTAGTCAGATAACTGTTTTCAACCTCTTCTTCAGTTCGAAGAGCTGCGGATGTTCCCGTAAGACGAGCACCGGCAAATACTGTTTCCCCTTTATTTACTTGCTGAGGATCGGATTCTCCCGTAATAAAGCTGTAATCAACAAAGGCTTTTTCAGAGAGGAGCACAGAATCGCAGGGAACCAACTCCTGATTTCGTAAGCGAATTTCAAAACCGGGTTTTAATTTATCCAGGGAGACAGATTTTTCGGTTCCGAATGAATCAATTGAGTTAACTGCAATCGGCAGATACGATCTATAATCACGATCGAATGAGAGGCGATTGAATGTTTTCTTTTGAATGAGTTTTCCAATCAGCAGAAAGAATATCAGCCCGGTAAAAGAGTCCATATATCCTGTTCCAATGCCGGTCACAATCTCATATACACTTCTGCTGAACAGAGCCACAATACCAATCGAAATAGGCACATCGAGATTGACTCCGCGCTGACTCAATGCCGCAAATGCTGACTTCAGATAATCAATACTGCTGTACAACAAAACCGGCAGGGCCAGGATGATATTGAGTGCGCCGAAGAAAATCTGAAAATTATTTCCCACTCCACTGCCGGAAAGATCCAAATAATCAGGAAAGCTGAACAACATGATATTGCCAAAAGCAAAACCGGCAACCCCCAGCTTTAACCATAACGATCGGTTTTGATGAGATTTGGATGTTTTTGCATCCAGTTTGTCGAGCCGAATTTCAGGCTCATAGCCAATGGTAGTGAGTTGCTCAACAACATTTCTGAGAGATGTATCTTCCGTATCAATGAGAAGTGAAAGTTCTCTTCTCATAAAGTTTACCGTTGTTTGAAGGACACCCTCATCCAGTTTTTGTAAATTTTCAAGCAGCCATACACAAGAGGTACAGTGAATATTTGGAATGTAGAGTGTAACGGATAGCTGTGTCTTGTTTTGAAAATCGGATATGCGTTCTATCACTTCCTGATCTTCGAGGTAATCAAACCGGGCCCGTTCTTTTGAAGATTTTAAATTAACTCCGGGATGAGATTCCAGGTCGTAATAACTGCAAAGTCCACTTTTGTCCAATATCTGGTAAGCTGTCTTGCATCCGGTACAGCAGAAATACTTGTCCTCTAACTGTATAGAAGGCTCTTTGCATAATTCTCCGCAGTGAAAGCAAAGATCTCTCGATAAGGTCGATTTCGCTTCTTTCATCAGTTTAAAGACGGAACTCCATTTGAAAATTGCAAACGAAGATCGAACCAAACTTGAGTCATTTTGCCGTCAATTTCTTTGAAGGTTGTATCCTGTAGCCATTGCTCAATTTTCTTTCGTTCTTCAGACCAGAATTCATGAAAAGGACAGGGCTCAATTTTTCCGCATCCATCTATTCCCATAAAGCACCTGTCAAAAAACTCGGTGCCGTCAATTGCGGCGATAACATCCAACATACTGATCTCTTCAATCGGTTTTGCCAAATAGACACCTCCATTAATTCCTCTTCTGGAATTTAAAATACCAGGTTCTTTCAATTTGGCTAAAATCTGAGAGAGATAAGCCGTGGGGCAATCAAGTGATTTGGATAGATACGAGGCAGAAACAGCACCCTCTTCAGTATGTTTTGAGATCGCAATAATGGCTGAAATGGCATATTGAGCACCCTGAGAAATGAGTCTCATAAAGTAAATCGAATTTACATATCTATATTCTAATATCGAGGTTAGATTTTAAGCTGATTTTAAATTACAATCAATATGAAGTTAAATTTTAGATGGAGTCTAAACTGGATAAAAAATCCACCTCAGAAGATTTTAAAATAGAGTGTATCCGGTTAGAGGCTTTTCTCAAATAATCGTACCTTTTAGCTTCTACAAATCAATACGAATCAATCACTCCTATAAGAATGTCGAACACAACTGTTCAGGAACCTGAAGTTAACCTTGAATTAGCCATAGATCACGGACTTACAGAAGATGAGTTCGAGATGATCAAAGATTTTCTCGGCCGTACTCCCAACTTTACTGAATTGGGAGTGTATTCCGTAATGTGGAGCGAGCACTGCTCCTACAAAAACTCCATTCTTGAGATCAAAAAACTTCCAAATGAGGGCGACCAGCTTTTGGTGGGGGCAGGCGAAGAGAATGCCGGGTTGGTAGACATTGGCGATGGGCTGGCTTGTGCGTTCAAGATTGAAAGCCATAATCACCCATCTGCCATTGAACCGTATGAGGGCGCTGCAACAGGAGTAGGCGGAATCCACAGGGATATTTTTACAATGGGTGCACGTCCCGTGGCATCACTCAACTCGCTGCGGTTTGGAGATATGGAGAACCCGCGAGTTCGGTATCTGCTGGATGGAGTGGTTCGCGGAATTTCTGATTATGGAAACTCATTTGGAATCCCGATGGTTGCCGGCGAAATTTATTTCGATGAAGCCTATGAAGGGAATCCGCTTGTAAATGCCATGAGTGTTGGAATTGTGAAAGTGGGTGAAACAGCCTCGGCCATATCAAAAGGAATTGGAAATCCAGTATTGATTGTAGGCTCCAGTACAGGCCGGGATGGAATTCACGGAGCAACATTTGCTTCGGAGGATATCAGTGAAGAGAGTGAAGCTAAACGGCCAAGTGTTCAGGTGGGCGATCCTTTCACAGAGAAATTATTGCTCGAAGCAAGTCTCGAAGCCCTGAAAACGGGTGCGATTGTGGGAATGCAGGATATGGGAGCTGCCGGAATTGCCTGCTCCTCCTCAGAAATGACAGCCAAAGGCGGAGAGGGAATGAAAATGGATCTCGACAAAATTCCTATGCGCGAAGATGGCATGACCTCTTACGAAATTCTGCTAAGCGAAAGCCAGGAACGAATGTTGATTGTAGCTGAAAAGGGCCGGGAACAAGAAATTATTGATGTTTATGAGAAGTGGGATCTGAATGCCGTGGTTTGCGGAGAAGTTGTTGAAGGCGACCGCGTAACCTATTGGAAAGACGGCGAGATTAAAGCAGATATGCCAGCCGATTCCCTGGTACTCGGCGGTGGTGCTCCTCAGTATGTACGGGAGACTAAAAAGCCTGATTATCTCGATAAGGTTCAAAATTTTGATATCGATACTCTCCAGCATTCAGAAGATTATAAATCAATTTTGTTAGATCTGTTGAATGCTCCCAATATTGCTTCTAAACGATGGGTTCATGAGCAGTACGATACAACGGTTCGGACCAATACGGTCAATGCTCCCGGTGCCTCAGATTCTGGGTTGATAAGACTCAAGGGCTCCAAAAAAGGGCTGGCCGTGAAGACAGATTGCAACGGCCGCTATGTTTATCTCAATCCCCGAAAAGGCGGAAAAATTGCGGTTGCCGAGTCAGCCCGTAATGTGGTTTGCAGTGGGGCAAAACCGGTAGCAATTACAAACTGTCTCAATTTTGGCAATCCCTACAAACCCGAAGTGTACTGGACATTCAAAGAGGCACTGGGTGGAATGGGGGATGCATGCCGACGGTTAAATACACCGGTAACAGGTGGAAATGTGAGTTTATATAATGAAAATCCCAAAGGTGCTATTTTCCCGACTCCTGTAATTGGAATGCTGGGAATTGTTGAGGATGTGGAGAAACACAGGATGACGCCCGGTTTTAAAAACGACGGCGACGCTATTCTCTATATCGGGTCAGAACGGAAAGGGCTTGGAGGGAGTGAATACCTGAATACGATCCATCATCTCGCCACCGGTGATGCCCCCGATATTGACCTGGATTTTGAAGCAACTCTCCAGGAAACACTTTTAGAGGCTATCAAGTCCGGTAAACTGTCAGCGGTTCATGATATTTCCGATGGTGGTTTGGCAATTACACTGGCTGAGATGTCCATTTTTGGAGATAAAGGAGCTGAGGTTTCTATTGAATCTTTTTCAGGTTCTAAACATGAAATACTGTTTAGTGAAGCCCAGTCGGGAGTTGTGATCTCTTGTGATCCTGAAAATGTTGAGAAGGTATTAGCTCATTTTGAAGAAGCCAGTATTCCGGCTTTTAAAATCGGTACAGTTGGCGGATCTGAGCTGAAAATCAATGATATTCTTTCCGTTGAGATCTCGGCGATGAGCACTAAATATGAAGGAGCTATTCCCGAAGCGATGAAAGGGTAGATCTAATTTACAGATGAGCTCTTTTATTGGTGATGGCCAACGCAGCTAATTTGGGCATAGTAAACTTTTTCTCGATAAAGTCAGTGGGTGTTGTGCCGGTTATTTTCTTGAAGTCACGAATCATGTGGCTTTGGTCGAAGTAGCCCATCTCATAGGAACTTTCCGTTAAATTCATGGGCGAAAAGAGAACCCGATTCAATAGAAAATTAAATTGAATCACACATGCGTACTCTTTGTAATCTATTCTTAATAAGATTTTTTTCGTGAACTAATTCAAACAAATTTGGTTTGATTTGGTTTTGACAACGTAGAGTCTTGTCAATATTGGAGTGATAGACTTCCGAAGTCTCCCGAACCGTTGCTAAAGTTAACTCCTTATTATAATAATGGAAGTATTCATCTTGTTCTGAAAGACTTCGGAAGTCTCACAAAATGAAGAAAAATTATCTTGTACCTGTTTCTTTTTCGGGGAGAGATCGCAGGTAAGTGTAGAGGCCTTCCAGTTCCTCTTCCGTCATTGCACCCAGCATTTGCCAGGGCATGTATGGCTGAGTTAGCTCCAGGCCTTCAGGTGTTACCCCGCTCTCCATGGTTGTTTTAAAATCATTGAATGTCCAGTTTCCAAGATTTCCGGCCGGTGTAATATTCGGAGCTTCAGGCCAGTCTGGCGGAACTCCCGGAATGGCGCCTCCTGCAAATCCCTCTCCGTGGCATCCTGTACAGGTAACGGCCAGGTATTCACCCATTTCAAGAGGTGTGCGGTTGTCCTCAGGTTCGGGTATCGGTTTGCTGTGATCGATCATTTTTGCAGGTACAAGGTGCATGCCGCCATACATATAGAGAAAACGTGCTGCCATACCTACTTCTGTTGCAGGTTGTACATTATCAACAGGTTCAACACTTCTGATGTATGATATCAAAGCTGAAAGATCACGCCGGTCAATCGGATTGTACTCATGAGACGGCATGAAGATAGCCGGTGTTCCGTCTTTGTTAACTCCGTGCCGAATCGCCCGGACCATATCTTCATTCGTATATTCACTTCCGATACCACCCTCGCCGGTTGTAAGATTTGTTGCAATTAACAATCCGATAGCCGGATCGTCAATAAAAACCTGTCCGCCCAAACCTTCTCCGTGGCACTCAATGCAACCACGTATGGTAGCCACATGTTCGCCATGAGTAATAACCGAAGAGTCTGCTGATACTTCAACAGTTTCAGCTTCTATCTGGTAGGTTTCATTGAAATGCCGTTCTGTAATAAAGTATGTAACGGCAATAAAAATGAGCAACAGTGCAGCAATTGCTCCTAATACAATCCCAATCCATTTTAGAATCTTCATAAGTCTCTTTCCCCCAATTGTTTATTATTCCGAGTAAACCAAGTACTTAAAAAGATAGTAGCAACAAGAATTTAAAGATACAAGGGTCTGCTTATGTAAGAATAAATTTAGATGGAATCTATGTAACCTTCGTTTGCCAACATTTTTCCAGTTTCATTATACGCCTCTTTTTCTTCGGGAGCCCAGGTTCCAAGGCCATCTACATAGCGATTGTACATGCAAAAAGCGGCGGTAATCAATACAGTATCATGGATTTCTCGGTCTGTAGCCCCTTCCTCTTTAGCTGCTTTAATATCCTCATCTGTTACTTTATTTCCGAGAATTTGAACCTTTTTAGCGATGTGTAAGAAGCTTTCGAAGTTTTGGGGAGATTTCCGTTTGCTGAAAATTCTTTTTGATATCATCCAGAAGATCGAGGTTCCCATCCAGGTGATGTGCGGCAGCAGCCCCGTGGGAGGAGTGGCAAAAATGACATTCGTTTTGATAGGATACATACGATGCAATCATCTCTCGCTCCGCAGAAGTTAGAGTGGAGGGGCCCCGTAAAAGTTTTTCAGCCAATTCGTTAAGAGGTTTAGCAGTATCAGGCCGGTAATTCATAAGGCCAACGATTCCGGGTAAATTATTATTCAGTTCTATAAAAGCCATAGATCGTTACTTGTTTGTGACATGTTATTTACAAGCAAAAGTAACAACTTTATTTTTTCTTAAACAAGTAGAATGTGGGGGGAGTAGTGAGATTGTGGAAAATCATTGTTAATAAAGTGAAGCATTCTCAGGAACTCTCAATGTTTGGAAATTGCCATCCCCAAACCTCCTTTCGTCTGGACATAAATTTGGTATAGAAAAAGGAGGTCCTTCCTCATTTTGATACAAAAGTGCTTACATAATTCGCCTGCCTCGCTTCTTACTCAAATGATTTCTGTCATTTAGGCTCAGTCGGTTTTTTTGTGTCAGGGTCGAAGAATCTCAATTCTATTGTAAAAAACGTAGTCACATGTTTTTTTTAAAGAGGTGTCCATAAGATAGAAAGGTTCGGGATTTCGCTGCTTCTCAATGACAAAATTAGGTATCTGAAATCTTACTGTAGAACGGATTCTAAGCTTTTTTTCAGGATATGCATACACTCGTCAATTTGCTCTTTTTGAATAGTGAGAGGCGGGCGGAAGCGTATCGTTTTTGTACCGCAGCCAAGAATCATAAGGTGGTTATTCAGGCACTCTTTTTTCAGTGAATCACGGGCTTCAGTATCCGGCAGATCAATTGCGCAAAACAATCCTTTTCCGCGGGGATTGTTCAGCACTTCGTACTCCTTTGCCAAATCGTTTAGTTGCTGATGCAGATAGTTTCCGGTAGTTAATGCGTTCTCCACAAGATTATCCTCTTCAATCACTTTAAGAATCCGTTCGAAACGAACCATATCTACCAAATTTCCGCCCCATGTAGAGTTGATTCGGGAGGATACATGAAAGACATTTGTATCAATATCATCCACCCGATTGGTTGCCAGTATTCCGCAAACCTGGGCTTTCTTACCAAAAGCAAGAATATCTGGTTGTACATAGTATTCGTGGGCCCAAAATTTTCCAGTTAAACCTACACCTGTTTGCACTTCATCATAGATCAGGAGAGCCTCAAATTCATCAGCCAGGTCTCTCAGGCCCTGGTGAAACTCTTTTCGGAAATGATTATCGCCACCTTCTCCCTGGATCGGTTCCAAAATAATGCAGGCAATTTCATCAGGATCTGTTTCGAAATATCTTCGGGCCTTGCTTAAAGCAATCTCTTCTTTCTCCTGTACAATCGCCTGCCTTGTTTCATTCAGCGGATATTCTAATGAGGGACTCGGTATTCGCGGCCAGTTAAACTTGGGAAAATATTTTACTTTATCGGGATTTGTATTGGTAAGAGACATCGTATAGCCGCTACGCCCGTGAAAGGCTTTTTCAAGGTGCAGTACTTTATGTCCCTTCTCCTTAGTGTATCCCTTTTTAAAATTCTTTTGAACTTTCCAGTCGAAGGCCACTTTTAATGCATTTTCAACAGCCAGTGCTCCGCCGGAAACAAAAAAAGCATACGGCATAGTATCGGGTATGCCTATCCGGGAAAATGTATCTACAAAATTTGCCATCTCTTCCGTATAGATATCGGAATTGGACGGCTTGTTTACAGCCACTTGACCAAGCTTTCGAACAAAATCGGGATCCCCGGCCAGTCGATCGTGATTCATTCCAAGTGGATTTGAGGCGAAAAACGTAAAAAAATCAAGGTATTCAGTTCCTGTAACCGAATCGTGAAGATAGGCCCCCTTGCTTTTATGAAGGTCAAGTACCATATCGAATCCATCTGCCAGAATATGTTCTTGCAAGACAGACCGTACATTTTTGGGGTCGATTTGATGTTCCATTCTTCAATACCAAATTTAATTCTCTTTTGAGCACCTGCAGAAAGAATAAGAAACTACGCCGCCAATTGGCAACGTTTAAGAAGACAAAATCTGATGAGATCCGGTGGTCTTAGCGTTGCCCTCTTAACTGGTTCAGGTTTGCCCCGTAGGGATCTCTTCGAGGTAACCTGGACCATCAATTTGTAAAAGTTGCAAACTTGTGCCAGTTGTGTTTAGATCAGGCTTGCTTTTGCCCGGCAAATTCAAGTATTGTTTTTTTGATGATATCTACGCACTCCTGAAGTTGTTCCCTCGTGATAACCAGCGGCGGAGCGAACCGGATAATATTACCGTGTGTAGGTTTGGCAAGCAGCCCGTTTTCTTTTAACTGAACACAGATATCCCAGGCGGTTGAGCTGTCCGGGCTGTCGTTGATCTCAATTGCATTCAGAAGGCCTTTTCCCCGAACTTCTTTAATCAGATCGCACTCTTCCTTCAGTTCATTCATTTGATCTCTGAAAAAGTTGCCAAGCTTATAGGCGTTGGTCATCAGATCCTCATCCTCAACCACTTTTAGGGCTTCTACAGCTACGCGTGCCGCCAGTGGATTTCCGCCAAATGTAGAACCGTGCTGCCCGGGTTTGATCACGTCCATAATCTCTTTATCAGCCAATACTGCTGATACAGGATACACACCTCCCGAAAGAGCTTTGCCAAGAATCAGAATATCCGGCTTTATATAAGTTGACGGTTGTCGCTCACAGTGCCCTTTGCACGTGCAATTCCCGCAAACGGCCAACAGGCTTCCGGTTCGTGCAATGCCGGTTTGAATTTCATCTGCAATAAAAAGCACATTATTCGCTTCACAAAGTGATTTCGCCTTTTTTATGTAGTCGTCATCTGGAACCATTACACCAGCCTCCCCCTGGATCGGCTCAACCAGGAAACCGGCAACACTTTCATCCTGCAATGCCGACTCCAGTTGTTCCAGGTTATTGTACTCTACTTTTGGAAAGCCGGGGCTGTAGGGCCCAAAATTAGTGTTGGCATCAGGGTTATTTGAAAATGAGATGATGGTGGTGGTTCGCCCGTGAAAGTTGTTACTGCAAACCACAATTTTTGCACTGTTAGGCGCAATTCCCTTCACTTCGTATCCCCATTTTCGGCAGATTTTAATTGCCGTTTCTACAGCCTCTGCACCCGTATTCATAGGAAGAATCTTATCGAACCCGAACATGTCTGTGGTATATTTTTCAAACTCACCAAGACGGTTGTTGTAGAAAGCACGAGAGGTGAGTGTGAGTGTATCTGCCTGGTCTTTAAGAGCGGCTATAATTCTGGGATGACAATGTCCCTGGTTAACAGCCGAGTAGGCGGAAAGAAAATCGAAATACTGATTACCCTCAGGATCCCACACATATACACCACGTCCTTTTGCAAGTACAACCGGCAGGGGATGGTAATTATGAGCTCCGTAATTCTCTTCGAGAGTAATGGCTTCTTTTGAAGAAATCATTAGTAAATATGCATGAATGAGTAATAACAAGCTTTAAAGATACTAATTTCAAATGCAGTGTTCGATACTAATTTTAAGTTTCTTTTGATGGTAAATTTTTTCTTTTATGTAGGTCAATTGCGAGGGAGTGAAGTGACTGCGGCAATCCACGAACGCAATGTGATCACAATGAAAGTTTAGACCAGCAAATATTTTTCGATTAGTTTATACATTTTCCAATGGATCTATATCTATTACCGTCATGCTTACAGCTGACGGTGAAACAGAAAAGTACCTGACAAAGAAGGCTTTAGCCGCATATTTCTGTGATGGTGTGCCCTCGAAAGCCATTTTATCTTGTATTTTAGCTATCGCTTTTGCCAGGACGTACAGATTAAAACTGACGGTAATAAATGCAGCCCAACTTCATTGTTACATTTTTTCACTACATTTCTGTGACTTTTAATCAAACATCAGCCCTATGACAAAGCATAACCGAAGATCATTTCTGAAAAAATCATTACTTGCACTTCCGGCCGTCGGATTGATTCCCGGTGTTTCTAAAAGTAAATCCAACCAAACAGCCTCCCGGGTAAGGAGAAATCCAATTGGAGTATCCACATACTCATTCTGGCGATTTGACGGGCCCAAAGAGGAGACGCCGATTGAATACTGTATTGACCAGGCAGCGGCGATGGGCTTTGACGGAATTGAACTTCTGTTAATCCAAATGGAATCTGAGGAAAACAGCTACCTGCAGAAGTTAAAGCAACAAGCGTTTCATGCAGGGTTAGATTTGATGGGATTCTCCACACACCAGGGATTTGTATATCCCGATAAAGAAAAGCGACAAGAAGAGGTTGAAAAAACGATCCATCAAATTGAGCTGGCTTACAAACTCGGTATACCCACTATGAGATTAAATACGGGCCGATGGGGTACCATTGACTCGTTTGATGAGTTGATGGCCAACAAAGGAATTGAACCCGTGCTTGAAGGGTATACGGAAGATGAAGGATTTGAATGGGTGATTGATGCAATTGAACAGTGTATTCCAACCGCCGAGAAGTGCGGTGTCACCCTCGGACTGGAGAATCACTGGGGACTGGGACGAACTGCAGAAGGCGTGCTTCGGATTATAAATGCAATTGATTCGCCTTGGCTCAGAGCCACCACAGATACCGGTAATTTTCTTGAGCGCTCCCACGAACAACTGGAGATGATGGCTCCAGAAACCGTATTGATCCAGGCGAAAACCTACTACGGCGGCGGAACGTGGTACACGCTGGATATCGACTACGACCGTGTGGCAGATATCTTCCACGAAGCGGGCTATGAGGGGTATGTCTCAATCGAATTTGAAGGGAAGGAAGATCCCATGACCGCCATCTCCAAAAGCCTCGAACGCATCCGCGAAGCGTTTACCTGGGAGGCATAATTCACGGCGCTGTAAGAATGCAGAAAAGAGCGATTTATCCAGAAAAATATATTTCCTTTTGATTGCATTCGAATCAGAAACCCCTTAACTTAAAAGTCTTATTGAAAACAGATCGCGGGGTGGAGCAGCTGGTAGCTCGTCGGGCTCATAACCCGAAGGTCGTAGGTTCAAATCCTACCCCCGCCACTATTAGAGAAGGCTCAATTGCTCAAAGCAGTTGGGCCTTTTTTTTATTCTATAAACTAATCATCATGGGATCACGGATTATACTGTTTATACGCTTTACTCACCAGACTACGATAAAATATACATTGGACGTTCCGGGAATTTTGACCAGAGATTGATTTCTCATAACGAAAAAGGTAAAAAGGGATGGACCGTAAAATACCGTCCCTGGAAAGTGGTGTTTACCGAGAACTATGAAACGAAGAAAGAGGCGATAAAACGGGAGAAACAACTAAAATCTTCTCGTGGCCGAGCCTATGTTTGGGAGAAGGTTAAGGAGAAATTTAAGAGGTAGCTCGTCGGGCTCTTATCCGTCGGCTGACGGACGTAGGTTTGAATCCTACCCCAGCCACTATTAGAAAGGGTTTAAAACTAATATTTACAAATCTTTAAACCCTTTTTTATTTCCCTCCTGTAAAACTATTGTGAAACAAAGTCGCAATTTCCCTCTGAATTTAGAGTAAAATATTTCATAATTGTAGTTGGATTTTTTCTGTTAACTATCAATAACCACAGAGTATTTCACATTTATAAGCATTTGGTCTGTTTCCTTATAAGTGAAAGAAATAAGATTAATTCTGTTCTGATCTTTCGTGTGTGAACTGTCATCAAAAAACATTTTCGCAATAAATTATTCATATATAATTTAAATGTGTTTTATTTCAAGAAAGCAAAATCTAATCACAAAACGGAAGTAGTGAAATGACTAAGCAAAGAGTAGCGGGTAATGCAGTTATCTTTTTGGGTGCACTTATAATTATTTATGGCATTTACATCGAACTTTTTGATCACGATGAATTGAATTTAACAAATAGTAGTAGCGTTACGAATGAAACTATTACATGTTTGGATGTATCAGAAGAAACAATTGAATGGATTGAGCTTGAATTAATTGAAGGTGTAGCTTTAGAAAATGTAAAAGCAGTGAAATCCAATGATTTTAGGAGTGTGTATTTTATCAGTGGGTTTTTAGTTGGAGGTGAATTAAGTGGAGATGATATTGGTACATTTACGCAACAGAATATAACTGACACAGGATTGGTTTATGCTATAAGTAGAGAAGCAAAAAGATACTCAAATTGGTTAGAAGGAGATGGTGAACGTGTTACTACACAAAATCATGGTTATAGTGAATCTCGGAATTGTATAAGTGGTAGCTAAATTTAAACTTCAGTGTTATACAAAAGTTAGTTTTTGGTTCTTTAAATATGTGCCAAAACAGCAATCCCATACACTTTTTTTGTCGTGCAATTTCTGAACAATATTGAAATCTATTCTTAAAAAAATAATCTAAATCCTAAGGAAATAACGAAGTTTATAGCT
This sequence comes from Balneolaceae bacterium, assembly GCA_034521495.1. NCBI lineage: Bacteria > Pseudomonadati > Balneolota > Balneolia > Balneolales > Balneolaceae > Balneolaceae bacterium. Next base: position 68,892 of record JAXHMK010000011.1, on the reverse strand, counting down.
GAAATCCGGTGTTCCCTTATAAACTTTCCCGTAACGCTTTAGGCATATGAGTGGGTATAAATCGTAAATAATCGACTCTTTTTTGGTTTTCTAAAAGTCTTAAATGGAGTTTATAATAGAGTAAACTGAAATTTTTAATTGATTTCTGATATGCCAAATAGAGCTATTAGATTCGGTGTTACAAATGGTCCTTATAGATCAAGTACTTGGAAATGTTGGTCAAGGACAGGTACGGGTAAGCATGATGTTTATTTAACATGTAGAGCTTTAAGAGGAGCTTTGAAGTTAAGCCTTCATCAATCAGGTAATTGGCACTTAGGTTTTGATAGAAATTTTTTAGAAAAAGAAGCACCTGATAGTAGTTCTCTATATGAAGATCGATTTGTACAAAAATGGAGAAAACCAGATAATATTGCGCCGGGGATACATTTACCATTCCGTATAATTATTCCTAATTCAGCCGTAACAATACCATATAAAAGAAAGGATTTAAAAAAGAGTCTTCATCTTATATCTACAGCAGAAGACAAGGCAGCGATAGAAGTTCTTCTCTTCATAACAGAAAAGGATGTCAAAACAAGTAATTGGCCTGGCAAAAACTCTATGTCAACCAAGTTAATTGACTCATTTGAAATTGAAAATGAGAGTACTGTTTGGTTTGTTTATCACGAAATTGAAATGCCAGAACTTACCAATCTAAATTTTAATTCAAATAATGCTACTCAATTCAAATCTGCTTTAGAGAAAAGAGATGGAGAAAGGAATCTCAGGACCATAATATTTGGAAAGAATGAAAAAGATAGGTCGAGATACGCAATGGAATTAAAGATAGATTCAGTAAAACCTTCACTATTTGGGGAAGGTGAAAAAGAAAATTGAGTGAACCTATTTTAGATATGATATCAACAAAATCAAGAACCAAAAATCGACAGTTCTATCAGCGGTTGAGCCATTTCTTTAATACACTCCTATTTAGATTTATCTCGTTAAAACCCACTAAAAATTTTAAAATCCTGATCTAATCTTCAACCTATTCATGCATAGCATAGTAAACACGGAATTCAAATCGAGATTATTATGCTGGCTTCAACCATTTTTTTAATTAGGAGAGCATGTTTTGGAGGGGTAAGAGCACAAGTAAGATTCGGATGGCTATTTCAAGGCAGGGTGTATTCATTATTCTGTTTTATGATGATATAAATATCATTGAAATGATATAAAAATATGATATATTTATCATCAATAAAGAAATATTTGATGATATAAACATCATTATTATGGATTATTGGGATAATAAACTGATTAGAAAACAACTTGATAAGAAGCTAAGTCAACTAAAGCCTCTTCTAAATCTTCCCGTTCCTAAAGAGGGGTGGATTAGAACTATTCGCAAGGCTCTGGGCATGACTACATACGATTTGGCTAATGAGGTTGGAGTAGATCAATCAAGGATTTCACGCATTGAAGCCTCTGAAGCCAAAGGAGAGATTAAGCTTTCTACTTTGGAGAAAGTAGCGGATTCGTTAGGGGTGAAGTTCGTTTACGGGTTCGTGCCGAAACAAGACCTCGAAGACATTGTCCGCGAACAAGCCAAAAAAATTGCAAAAAAACGATTAGACCGGGTAGATCACTCCATGAAATTGGAACTACAGGGTCTTTCAGATAAAGAAAAGGAAGAAGAACTCAATGACCTGATCGAAAAAATTTTGGTGGAAGAGCCAAAAAATTTTTGGGATAAGTAGATGTTTGATTACCCGGAAGGTGCAACGCCGATTGATGAGGATGAGAAAGACGATTTACTGATTCCTCATATAACCACATTGGAAGAACTCAATGAATGGGAGCAGAGAAATATTACCGATGCGTACAGTTGGTTAGACAGTACAAGGCGGAAAGATATTTTAAGTGAAGATTTTATTCGCACACTTCACAAAAAAATGTTTGGTAAAGTTTGGCGTTGGGCTGGTAATTACCGTCAAAGTGATAAAAATATTGGGGTAGATTGGCCGAAAATCTCAATTAATCTTCGAAAATTATTGGACGATGTTAGATATTGGATAGATCACGGAACATATCCGGCAGATGAGATTGCATCTCGGTTTCATCACAGGTTAGTACAAATTCATCTGTTTCCAAATGGAAATGGCAGGCATGCGAGAGTTCTTACTGACTTTTTGCTTGAAAGAGTATTTGAGGAAGAGCCATTTACCTGGGGTTCTGGAAATTTAATGGAGGATAATAAAATAAGAGACAAATATATTGAAGCACTCAGAGCAGCTGACCAGCATAATTATAAACCTCTCCTAAAGTTCGTTCGAAGTTAAAGTTATCATCTCTTCAAAAGATGATGATCCAATCTCCCACCAAATAGTGCATAGCATAGTATATCACGGAATTTTAAAACCGAAACTACTATGCTGGCTCCAATCAACATTTTCTTCTCGTTAATCGAACGTATTGATTATTGCTCACTAATTTTTTCAGTGCTGTTTTGTACCGCAATCTCTTGCAGTACAAAAAGCACGCCTTCCTATCAATTAACTACATCCTCAATTCCGGCGGAAGGCGGATCTGTCAGTCCGGCATCGGGCGAGTTTGACGAGGGGGATGACGTTCAACTCCAGGCCACCGCCAACGAAAACTGGGTGTTTGACGGATGGGAGGGAGATCAGACCGGAACGCAAAACCCGTTGACGGTGACGATGGATTCGGATAAATCAATCAACGCTCGTTTTGTAAAAAGACAGTACCCGCTGACGATCAATGTGCAAGGGGAAGGTTCTGTAAGTGAATCAATCGTTCAAACAAAAATGACGGATTATGAACACGGTACGGTTGTAGAACTACAGGCCAATTCGGATATGGGATATAATTTTGCAAGATGGGAGGGAGCTATCGAAAGCACGGATAATCCTGTACAGATAACGGTTGATGGCCCGAAAGAGGTTACCGTTGTGTTTGAGCCAAGTGAATTTAATGTGCAGGTGCGTTCTGAGGGTCCGGGTACTGTATCTGTTGAACCCGAAAAAGAGATCTATACTTATAATGAAACAGTACAGTTTACTGCTATGCCGAACTCAAACAATGAGTTTCTTGGCTGGTTCAATGAATCAGGTTCTTTTGAAATGCTTGAAGCTGAGTTTGAATATCAAATTACCGAAGATCTGGATATTGCAGCCTATTTTAGTTCCGTTGAAGATGCTTTTGTTTTTGAGACAGTTGAGATTGTAGTGGAAGACGGGCTGGTAGTTCAGGTAGGAATGAATATTACCAACTTTCTTCTCGGAAAAATAACGTTGATAGAGACCACAGTGCTTGATGAAAATGACAGTGAATATGGAGTTTTTGATTTTGAAGGTTTTGATCCATTGGAAGCAAGAACCCGGTATCCATTTCAGGGCAGTTTCCAGGGTGAAACCACAGATGAGGAGACGTTCAAAGAGTGGTCGTTAGTGTGGGAGTTTGAGTACGAGGGCAGCACATACACAAAAACCCATGTGATAGGAGAGCCAAGCGGCAGCGCTAAAGACCGGACATTTCCAATTGAGCATGTTGGAACCGCAACGTCAATTCAACTGAATATCAAATAAGAATATAATAGAGAGAGGTTTATAAATGGCCTGGCAGCGTGTATGAGCGACATCTCCCGGGCCATATAACCTAGTGGAAATGGCCCAAGTTATCTCGAAGAGATCCCTACGGGGCAAACTCGCGCCAATTGTGTAGGCACAAGCGGGACGCTTGCGCCATCTAAGAGAACCAACCGGCAATGCAAAAGATCACTCAAATTCGCTGAAACAAATTGAGATCAATCCGGCGCTTCAAATAAATATCCAATGAAAGAATAAAGAGAGGGGTTGAAGCTTGACCTGGCAGCGGCATGAACGACACCAGTCAGGTTAAACAACCTGCGTTTGAGAGTATAAGTTTCGGAGCGAATCAGAACCAATACAACATATTCTGATTTTAATCTGTCTGCTCCTCCATTTCCACAACCCAGATACCCCGTAACTCACCAATATCATAACCAGTAGCCTGATCATCCGGATATAGAGTTTTAATCTTTTCGAGAGTAGCGTTGTCAATTTGTGAACTCTCTTTTCCATGACATTGCATACATAATTGATTGGTGATAATGGGATAATAACCAGTCACTTTTTTATTAATATATTGTATGGATGGAGAAACTTCTTTACCCTCACTGAGATCTAATTTGGCTGATCGGATGTATTCCAACTCGAATTTGTTTGCTAAATTATCGGGGTTTCTTGGTTGATCTGTCACTCTTTTTATGTGTGCTTCTAATGCTACAGACATGCTATCGGTGATTGGGATCGCTTGAATATTACAAAACTCAAGGGCGCCTTCAGTTCCTTTTTCCTGGATGGCTCCGACTAAATTAGATGCCAACTCTTTTTGGGCTGCTCCAACGAACTCACTGCCTCTTTTTTCATAAGTGGAGATCTCATCCGCGCTTAAGGTTTTTTGTGATCTTGATTCTTTGTTTTGACATCCAAAAAAAGAAACTGTGATTATTACCGAAAGGAATAGAACTCTGATGAATTCAGCATTCATATATGTAAACTCTCCGATTATTCATGTTTATGAAAAAAAGCTGTAATCAATTAATACAAAATTATGATAAGAATAATCTTTGAATACTAATGTAGGGGAATGCCTGAAAATAATGTTTATTCATGATAGGGAAGCACAAGCGAAATGCTTGTACCATATTAGAATCCCTGAATCTTTAAACTTGCATCCTGAATCCTGCGCCCTGCCTCACACATCACAAATCTCAACACCTGATTCCAGTGCCGCAATCTTATCATCCCAGGTTGGTATAAACTCCTGGCCGATAAATCCGTCATAACCAGTTTCTACAATAGCTTCGATGATGGCAGGATAATAGAGTTCCTGGGTATCATCAATCTCATTTCGTCCGGGCACACCACCGGTATGATAGTGAGCGATATACTCGTAATTCTCGCGAATGGTGCGAATCACATCGCCTTCCATAATCTGCATGTGGTAGATATCGTACAGCAGTTTGAAGTTATCGGAGCCAACACGATCCACAAGCTCTACGCCCCAGGGAGTACGATCACACATATAATCTTCATGGTCGATTTTACTATTCAGTAACTCCATGCAGACCGTAACGCCATGCTGTTCGGCAGTGCTCATTAATTTCTTCAAACCGGCTGCACAATTTTCAAGTCCGGTTTCATCGTCCATTCCGTTTCGGTTCCCGGAAAAACAGATGATCTTGTCCAATCCGGCCTCTGCTACCTGCGGAATCACCTCTTCATAGCTGGCCAGTAGTTCATCATGCAGAGCGGGATCATTAAAGCCCTCCTCAATTCCATTTCCGGCTCCCCAGGGCATGGCACAGGTCAGGCCATGTTCCTGTACGGTTGCCCACTCATCGGGCCCGATTAGCTCGATAGAGTGCATCCCTAAATCGCTGACCGCTTTGGCGAATTCATCCAGCGGAATATCATTATAGCACCATTTGCAGACAGAGTGCTTCACTCGTCCTTTCAGGTCTTGTGGTAGTGAATTGTTCATATTTTCAAGGCTTCCGAGCCATCCAGCCAGCGCAGTTGAACCGGCAGCAGCTCCAATTTTTGTTAAGGCATCTCGTCGTGTTATGGTCATGATTTTGTTTTTTATGATTAACTCCCCTCTTGAGAGGGGATAGATAGCGTAGCGTTAAGCGAAGCTATCAGGGGTGTGTTTCGCATGTGTATGTGTACAGGATTCAACACACCCCGAGTTCATTCGCTAAACGCTCATTTCACTTTCCCCTTCGAAGGGGAATTATTCAAGTGCTGTTACTTCTGAGTAAAGGAGACTTCCGAAGTCTTTCGAATCTGTCTCAAATACTTCGTAACAATTTAAATGATTTAGATTTTAACAAAAGTGCTAAAGACTTCGGAAGTCTTTCCTCCTATTCCAAAGTCGTTAAATATTCCACAAGATCCACCAATTCCTGCTGACTCATCTGCGCGTGCAGGTTCTCCGGCATGAGGGATTGCTCCATCTGTTCCCGGCTTGCTATTTCTGATTTATTGATTGTGGTGGTATATCCACCGGACATCAGCAGAGTCAGTTCCGGACCGGTTTCGCTCTGGATGATTCCAGCCATTTGAGATCCGTCGTTCATCGTCAAAATATATCCTTCATATCCAAAATTAATTCCCGCATTGGGATTCAGAATCGCATCATATAAACCCTCTTTTGGAAGTTTTGAGCCAATTTCTGTTAACGCCGGGCCAAAATTAATTCCCTCGCCATTCACCTGGTGGCAGATCTGGCAGGATCGGGCGTAAACTTCCCGTCCGTTTTGCGGATCGCCCTCCATGGATACAAGTTCGGTAATGGGGGGCAGATCACTTTCGGCTGCAGTTTCACCAATTAAATCATTTCCTACTTTTTGTACATCTCCACGCCATGAATCGGAGAGTGCCTGTCCAACCGCAAATTTTAACGGCTCCGGAATTTCGTCGTTGTTCACCATCTCAAAAAGCTGCTGCTCGCCGCCCCAGCCTGAGCCAAAAGCCAGTACGGCACTTTGCCGTATTTCGAGATTGTTTTCCTCATTCATCATAAACTCGCGGAGTATTTGAAGTGAACGGGAAGATTGTGCATATCCAAGCACTTCAATCACCGTTTTTTGTCTCTGCGTATCATCTGCCTGTAAAACGGATTTGATCATTTCTTCCCCATTATTTTGAAGCGATACATTTGCTGCACGAATTCCAAGGCTGCTATCCGGGTAGGTAGCCATGAGGCGGAGCAGTTCGTTGTGACGGGTTTCCAGTTCAAACTTTTCAACCAGGTCAAGATAATCTTGTGTACCCTGAACGGTTACCAGAGTCTCATCAAGTTTTTCTTTCACGATGGGAGATTCCAATGCAGAAGAATTGAGATGATTCAGTGCCAGCAATTGAATCTGATCCTGACTGGGCAGATCCGTTTGTAGTAGACTGATCAACTCCTCTTGCTTTGCTGATGAGGAATGAAAATCGAACGCACGGAAATAGCGGAGTTTATCATCCAGTTCTGTCTCAGGATCTTTGATCAATTCACTCAACATCGGGATAGCCGCCTCTGCGCGCGACCGCCAAATAATATCTCGTCCGCCAGGCGTATTCCAGTTGCCTTCAACTTCATTCAGCCATGCATCAAAAAATGAGTCCCACTGCGTGGCCGCTCCAATTCCGAGGGCTTCCAGGTACCATCGATCATTACCATCGTGTTGTGCTGCAAGTTGAGCCCACAATTCTGCCGCTTCCGGTGAGTCATTTCTGTGAAGGGCAATCGCAAGTTCACGCCGAACCTGGGGCGAGGGGTCATCAGACAACTGTTCTATATAAGGAGTAATATCAACATCCAACTGGCGGGCAGCCCGAAATCCTGTGATTCGAATATCTTCATTATCATCCTGCAGTGCCTCATCAATATATTCAGTTCCGTTTGATTCCAGTTTGCTCAATAACCAAAGTGCCCTGGCCCGGTATCGTTGATTGTCTGACTCCCAAAGTTCAGCCAAAACTTCCTCCGCTTCTGCATCCCATTCGTGAAGCTTTAACCATGCACGTGCCCGCAGATTCAAGTTGGGATTTTTCAATGCTTCGACAGCACCTTCTGGCGAACTCAAATCAAATTCAGGAATTTCATAAGGAACATCTTCAGGAGCAATTCGGAAAATTCGTCCGCGTTGCTGATCGCCCATTCGGTGGCCGCCCACTCCGGGATCGTACCAATCAGCTACAAAGATAGAACCGTCAGGTGCCACCGTCACATCCGAGGGACGAAACCACTGGTCTTTCTCGCCTTCAAGAATATTTTCAATGGTGGCCGTATATCCCGCACCATCTTTTTCGGTGGGATACGAACGAATGATATTTGGACCTGCATCTGCATGTATCATCTCATTTTGAAAAATTTCAGGCAGCAGATCGCCTTCATACACAACAATCCCGGTTGGAGAGCCCGCGCCGGTATGTAACAGATTGGGAACCACACCCGGGCTGTTTTGATACCAGTGGCGCGAGGGAATATCCTCGGGGATATTGGTTCGGCGTGCCCGCCATCCGGCACCAGTCATCTCATCGGTATAGCCGTAATTTCCATACTCCATTACAAAATTGATGCGAACGCTTTGGTTGCCATCGTCGTCATTGTCTGATTGCCAGAGAGTGCCGTAGGAATCGAGGGCGACTTCGTAATTATTTCTGAAATTGTACCCCAAGACCTCGAATTCAGAACCGTCCAAATTGCTTCGAAAAACCAATCCTTTTCGAAATGGATGTCCATCCGTTCTGACTTCATTCCCAAAAATATCTTTGACAATATTTCCCTCTGCATCCTTAATCACGTTGCCCTGGTCCCCCATATTGAAGTAGAGTTTGCCATCCGGCCCAAAAATTGATGCGTGAACACCATGATCATGCTGAACACCTTCAATTCCACTAAACAGAACTTCTTTCTCATCGGCTTTGTCATCTCCGTCTGTATCGGTAAAAATAAAAATGTGCGGACTTCGGGAAACAAATACCCGGTTATCCAGCACCATAATTCCAAGTGCAGAATTAATATCGTTTCCCTGGTAAAATACCTTACTGGTGTCGGCCTTGCTGTCGCCGTCGGTGTCTTCCAGAATCACAATTCGGTCGCCCTCTTCTCTGATTGGATTTTCCGGGTTGAGCTCCGACCGGTAGTTATATCCTTCCGTAACCCACACGCGGCCCTCTGCATCTACATCCATGTTGGTGGGATTGACCAGCATATCTTCTGCGGCAAAAAGAGTAGTTTCCAGTCCATCGCGTGTTTCTAATCCGGCGAGAGCATATTCTGCACTTCGTTTTTGTTCATCGGTCAGTTCGCTGTAATCTGGTGTTTCGTCTTGCGAACATCCCGGGATGGCGATGAGAATTGCAACTATTACCATCCATATCTGTATATCCTTCATACTTACCCAAGTAATTTTATCCGGTACTATTTATTTTTGATAGACAACACCGATAATGTAAATGAAAAACTTTTATTCGCAAAAGAGGATTCAGGAAGCAGTTAACAGTAGACAATCATCAATAACCAGATGACTTTCAGGTATGATAATCTTAATTTTCTCTAACAATGAAACAAACCTGACTCTCAGTATTCCCGTTATACCAATCTCTCATGCATAGATATCTGAAGGGATTCTTATTAGTTGCTTTTATTTTTCTTGGATTTGATAAAATGGCATTTTCGCAGTCTGAAACCGGACTTGCAAGCTGGTACGGCCCCGGATTGCATACTAATACAACTGCCGGAGGGGAGGTTTTTGATATGAATGAGCTCACGGCCGCTCACCCAACATTACCGTTTGATACGCGAGTGAGAGTTACAAATCTGAAAAACAAGAAGTCGGTTATCGTACGGATTAACGACCGCGGACCATTTATCAAAAAGAGAATTATTGACATTTCAATGGAGGCAGCCCGCCGGCTTGAGATTATTGATTCCGGGATTGCCAAAGTAAGTGTTGAGGTTGTGAATGATGAGATAGCTGAACATTCACTGCCTGGGATCTCCCGCGACTCCAGTCCAATAAAAAGAACTGAGATTCCACTTGAAATGCTGCATTCGATTCTTCGTGAGGCATTTCCAATCAATGAACTGAAGCGTGATTTTTCTGATATTGCTTTCGGGGAAAATCGTCAGTTCTGAACGCCCGGTTTACGAAACAGAATAGTGTCAAGTCAATGATGCAATGTCGGTCGAAATCTGTCAGCACCTACTGTCTCGACGGGATCCCTATTGGGGATCTGACAGCATTGGCCTCGGAAAATCGCCATATGTTCATCCTTTTCAAAAGATACGTTGCAGACGGAAAGCTTGGAATACTTACAGATGATCCTATCGTGTGAACACATCTTTTCAAATCAAGTGATATCAGACTCAATTTACTGCAGGTTTTGTTAAATGAATAATGGTGGCGCATGCGGCTAACGCTCCAGCTGCTGAGTCGAGATTTGACAACCAGTTGACTAAAGTCAAGCTGGCAATAGAGGACTGTGTTTGGAATTACCGTCATGCTTCAGCTGACCGGCGCGGATAGCTCCACCAAATCGGTGGCTTTAGCCGACATTCATTACCACAATTTAAATTACTATTGGTATTGTATGAATGTATCGCCTTAATAGCTATACATACATTCAGTTTGACTACATTTTATGTCAAATAATTTGCTGTCTGAAATGCTTTGAGAAAACGGGACCAGAAAAACACGGGCACCGGGAATGCTGTCAGGTCTTCACACAACTGACAGGTATGAGTTGGCATAACAATAGACTCTGCTTTTAAAATGGGAATGATCTACTGAAGCATAAACGTATCCCCCTCCGTTAAGAGTTTGAAATTAACCCCGGCATTTTCCGGTTTTTTCATCGCTTTAGTAAAATCATTCACCGGTTCTTCCATTCCGTCATCGGCAAGTGGAAACGTACCAAAATGCATTCCAAAACTGATCTCTGCATTCACATCTTTATGAATCTGGATCGCTTCTTCAGGATTGACGTGAATCGGACTCATAAACCATTCAGGTTTATACGCACCAATGGGAATTAATCCAACGGTGATGTTTTCAAACCTTTCACCAATCTCCTGAAAGAACGCACCGTAACCAGTATCTCCGGCGAAGTACACATTTCCCGAATTTGTCTCCAAAACATAGCCGGACCAAAGTGTTTTATTCCTGTCAAACAGTCCGCGTGATGAAAAGTGTTGAGCAGGAACCGATGTGACTATTCACGGATTCTGAAGCGGACTGATCCTCCCACCAGTCCAAGGAAGCTGTTGTATTAGAAATGCCTTGTTGATTTAAGTACAAGATCAACCCCAAGCGGTACGATGAAACTCGGGTGCATATTGAGCATTGAGTTTCTTAAGAGTTTCAATGTCCAGATGATCGTAGTGGTTATGGCTGATCAGTACGAGGTCAATCTCCGGGAGATCTTCGAATTTTAAGCCGGGCGGACGCATCCGTTTGGGGCCCGCGAAACTCAGCGGGCTTACCCTGTCACTCCACACCGGATCAGTGAGGATATTCAATCCGCCGGTTTGAATGAGAAAAGTGGCGTGATTCACATAAGTAATCGCCAGAGAATTTGTAACTCTGGAGGCGGGCTTTTCAGCGAAACTTACATCCTCTTCTGTTAGTTCTGTCCATTCGCCCTCATCGCGATTAAAGGACCATTTTAAAAGATCAATAAAACCTTTGGCTTCAACATCTTCGAGATTTTCGAAAGTTGTTCCGTTGAAATGGCCGGAGTTTGGTCCGTTATAAACAGGGGCGGAAAACCACCATCCCAAAAACATTATTCCTAAAGCAATAAAGATGAGGATGCTGAGTATCCAGAGCATTAATTTTTTCACCAGAATTTGAACAATTGTTTAAAAATTTGAAATAGAATAATAAGGTTTTTATCAGACTGATAAAGAATAAGAGGAAGAGTAAAATTACAAAGATCCTGAGTTACAATTTTTTACCAGATCTTCAGCATTTATCGAATTTTGCAGGGATCTTTTAAACTGGTTATAATTTGTTGGGTACTTTTTTGGGTTCAAGCAAGAGATAAATAAATCTAATTACGATGGCTGATATGAATGATCTGGATCAATGGGCAATTGAAGCTTTACATGATCTCGGTGGAAAAGCTTCTATGATGGAGGTTGCAAAACAGACCTGGAGAAATCATAAGAAGGAATTGCACGATTCTGGCAAACATTTCAGGAGCTGGCAATATGATTTTACCTGGATTGGCAAGCGCCTGAGAGACCAGGGAATTATTGATTCTGAAGAATCAGGCTCTGAAAGTGTTTGGATTCTTAACGAAAAGTATCCGTCAAAGCAGGGTGACTGAGTGCACAAGCGGGACGCTTGCGCCATCCACCTCTCACTTTTCACTTTTGCCCTTTCACTCCTTCAACTCCTCCTCAAAAAACTCAAAAATTCTTCTATACTCATCGTACCATGAATCGGCATCCTGGAAGCTGTGTGCTTCGTTGGGGTAGACCATCAGGTCGAACTCCTGGTGCCCGGATTCTATAAGTTCCTGCACATATTGCATGGCATCCTGGAATCCAACGTTGTCATCTTCCAGTCCGTGGAGAAGCAGAACCGGGTGTTCCAATTCATCGGCATAGGTGAGGGGAGAGCTCCGGTCGTAGTGTTCAGGGACCTCTTCGGGATCACCCAGTCGCGGAAGCGTGTACCAGGGATTGGCATAGTAGTAATTTCTCCAATTGGTTACTTTACGGAGTGCGGCTCCGGCATCAAATCGTTCGGGGGCAGCGGTGAGAGCATAGAGCGCCATAAATCCGCCGTAGCTGCCGCCATAAATTCCAACTCTGTCCAGATCTAACGCTCCATTGGTGTGCTCCTCAGCCCAATCGAGCCCGTCTACGATATCGTGCGTTTCATACTTGCCCATCCAGTTGGTTACATCTTCGCGAAAATCGCGCCCATACCCCAGGCTGTGCCGATAATCCACTTCCAGTACAATGTACCCATGCTTGTTCAGCAACTGGTTGAACATATACTCGCGCCAATAGTTCTGCGACCAGCCTTGATACACATTTTGAAGCGATCCTGCACCGTGAACAAAAACAACAACCGGATACTCCTGACTCTCATCATAATCTTGGGGATAGAGAAGTGAAGCCGAAATTTCTGTCTCTCCATCACGGCCCGTAAACCGAACATACTCCTCACGCTGCCAGTCGTAATCATAAAAACTGTCGGGGACTGAATTTGTCAGTTGGATCTCTTCATCAGGATTTTCCAGGTTGAGCCGATACAGATCGTACGGACGGTTGAAGAATGTTTTGGCATAAATCAGGTTAGATCGGTCTGGCGTGAGTTCAAATTGATAGCGGTAGGCGGTTTCTTCGGTCAGTTGTTCAACATCGTTGTCATCAACATCTAAGCTGTAGATCTGGCGGACGCCATAATCTTCTTCATTGCTCGCAAATAGGATCGTTTCCTCATCAACCCAGCTTGCCCAGGGTACATAATAATCACCAGAGGTATGTTGTGTGAGGTTTGATCCGTCTGCATGTACCGTGTAGATGTGATTCCAGCCATCCTGCTCAGACAAAAAGAAAAGCTGATCGCCTTCCGGCGCAAATTGCATATCTCGTTCCCGTTCGCTAATCCAGCCGTCGGTTGAATCCTCAAATACAATGGTTTTTGAACGTTCCTGAAGATCGTGAACGAAAATCTTGCGATGTTTCAGCGGCGGATCTGCCCAGTCGATGCCTACATATCGACCGTTGTGAGATGTACTGACGGACGACCAATGCTTGCCGGTGACGAGTGTGTCAAGGGCCGTTGTATCAAACGAAGCTACGAAAATGGATACCTCAGGGATTCCACGCTGCTCTTCACCCGGTTCAACAAATTTATCAACATATTCGGGGAAATAAAGGGTTCGGGTATCTGAATAATCAGCCTGACCAACAATCAACTGATCATTCCCGGCCCACTCGTAAATTGAAAAATTTGGGGCTTCGTTTTCCTTCTTTGTGATCTGCTGAATGGCCGGTGAATTTACATTTGTAACCCACACATTACCGTCCATAACAAACGCAAGTTTCTGGCTGTCGGGTGACCAGTTTAATTCCGATTCATCCTCCAGCGATTGTACGATGAGTTCTTCATTTGATCCATCCACATTTGCAACATAAATGTCATCATCTTTTGTATAGGCTATTTTTGATCCATCAGGTGAATGGACGGGCTCATAAACTTCTTCATCGTCCACATCTTTAAGATTGTTGCCGTTCCAATCCACTGAATATAAACTGGTTTCGTAGTAGGATGAATCATTCCACTCAAAAAAGATTTTGGATTGATCTCCCGAAACGAAATCGAATTCAGGCCGGATACCCGGAATCATCGGTTCGAGAAAGATTTTTTTGAGGGTGAGATCAGTTGGGACATTTTGAGAAAAAACATCCTGGGATATAAAACCAAGAAGAAGGATCAAACAGAATAAAAAACGCCGCATGAGATATTGATTAAATTGTTGGAGTGATCGGATCGATGTGTGTGAGACATTGTATTTTTAGTGCTGGTAATATGCTCAGAAACGGAAAATTACATTTTGCCTATTGCAATAGATTGTAGTAGTAAGAAAAAATACAATGTCTTCGACTGATTTAATTTGTTGACACGATAACGGGATTCTGAGTTTGAATCAAGCGATTTAAGAGGATACATTCCTGAGATCCGCGAAGTTTTCGAAGAGTTCGCGAATCTTTAGCCCGAACTTTTCAGGATGGTAGCGAGAGAATTTATTAGAAGCGGAGCTTCCGGGAGTGCGTCCCGAAGCAGAGCATCGGAACGAGTAAGAATTAAGAAATTTCGATATTCGTTATTCCTTGTTCAGTATTCTTTATTCTAAAGAAGTTTGATCCACTCCCTCCATCAGTCTCGAAAAGAACTCCTCATCGGTAAAGACACCGATTAACCCAAAGCGTACGATCACGAGATTCAGAGAGGGAATTACATATAATTTCTGCCCTAAAAAACCTGACATCATAAAAAGATCATCCGGCATCAGATCCGATATCATCTTATCAGTGTTCTGGTTTTTCGCGTGTTCAGGAATATTGTTCACCGATCTTTTCTGTTGACCAACAGGTGTATTCAGCCAGAATGTAATTCCATAGCCGGGTTCGGCATCACTTGGTGTTAATAGTTCATTCAGGAGATCTTCGGAAATGATTTTGGTGCCGTTTAATGTGCCGCCATTCATCAACATGATTCCAATTTGGAGCCAGTCAAGTGCAGGATATCGAGCTCCGTAAGCCAAATTGGGATAGAAAAAGTCCATATTGTTCCAATTGCCGCGTACAAGCCCCAATGGAGTGAAAACATTTTTATCGAGGTATTCGATTGGATCAATTCCCAGTACTTCTATAAAAATCCATGAAAAGATATAAAACGGGGTGGGGCCATAGGTAAACGTGGAACCTCGTTCGAACTCCATATCGGCGCCCAGCCACTCTTCGGCGGTTTGGACGGTTCCGGCCGATGGGGTTTCAATTCCGGATGTGAGGTTCAAAAGCTGACGAATGGTAATATTTCCGCGTTCACTGTCGGGATCCCAATCGGGGATGAGTTCGCCAAGAGTGGTTTCAAAGGTGAAAAGCTCATTTTCAACACCGATCGCGGCCAGCATTCCGGCAAAACTTTTTGAACCGCTGAACAACGGATGCAATTGTTGTCCATCGAAGTTGGATCTATACTCTTCAAGTAAAATGTTACCATTGTGCCAAATAACAAGAGCCTGCCCCTTGGGATCGCCATTTTCGTTTTCCATTGCGTAGGTGCGGGCGGCTTCGAGGTTTTCGGTTGGTATAATACTATCCTCAACTTCAGAACTGGTGGAAGATGAGTCGCACCCCGGCAGCAGGATAAGCCCAAAAAGAAAAGTTGTGTAAAGTAAGAAGCGGAGTCTCATAAGCAGAAAAAAAATGTCTCTGTCGATTGCAAATTAGTGTTAGAATCAACAGAGACAATGTTTAATAAAGTGCTAAAAACTTCTGCTGTTGAATCAGGCAGAAATTTTTTCGCTCACGTTCTGAAATACAATTGGTTTGATCGCTTCAAACGCATTAAGCGTTTTATCGATATGCTTATCTGTGTGTGATGCCATCGGGATCAGCCGAATCAAAACCATGCCGCGCGGAACCACCGGGTAGGCAACACCACTGACAAATACGCCGTGTTTTTCCCGAAGTTCACGCATAATTGTGGTACAAAGTTCGGTACTTCCTTCTGTAAGAACGGGTGTAACGGGACTCTCAGACGGTAATACATTGTAACCAATATCTCTCAATCCATTTCGAAGTCTCAGAGTGTTTTCCCAAAGTTTTTCTCTCCACTGGGGATTTTCTCTGATCAGCTTAATACGTTTTCGGGCCGATTCAACAATAGCCAGCGGCAGTGATTTGGCAAAAATCTGGCTCCGGGTGTTTGCTTTCAAAAATTCTACAACGCGCGGTTCGGTCGCTACAAAAGCACCGATTAACGCAACTGATTTTGCAAAAGTACCAAAGTAGATATCAACTCCATCCTGAACACCTAAATGTGTTCCGGTACCCGATCCATCTTCACCGAGGGTGCCAAGGCCGTGTGCATCATCCACAAGCAGACGGAAATCGTATTTTTCTTTCAGAGCAATGATCTCTTTTAGTTTCCCGAGATCGCCGGTCATTCCAAAAACTCCTTCGGTAACCACCAGGATAGAAGAGTTTTCCTTAGCCCTGGATGCTGCCCGTTTCAGTTGTTTCTCGAGACTTTCAATATCATTGTGTTTATAAACGGATTTATCACTCATAGCGAGCTGCTTCCCGTCCACAATACAAGCATGGCTCAATTCATCATAAATCAAGAAATCATTGCGATCAACCAGTCCGTGTATTACGCTCATAATTCCCTGGTATCCGTAGTTAAGTAACAGGGCATGAGGTTTATGAACAAAATCAGCCAGTTCTTTTTCCAGCGCTTCGTGTTGATCGGAGTTGCCGGTCATAAGCCGGGCTCCCATTGGTACACTGAACGTGTGTTTTTTGGCTGCCTGATGATCGACTTCGTGAATGTCTGGATTGGCACCGATGCCTAAATAATCGTTAATACTCCAAACGACAACATCTTTACCATTAAATTTCATTTTGGGCCCCAAAGGTCCTTCAAGTTTGGGGAATGTATAATAGCCGTATCCGTCTGATGTGAATTCCCCTAAAGGACTTGGACGGTTTTCCAGCTTTTTAAATAGATCCATAAAGAGATTTAAGCTAAATTTTTATACTGGTAATATTTACTGAAACAGTACTATATTTATCTTTTGTTGAACTTTTCAAAAGTAAGGAAATTGGCAAGCATGTCAAAAGTTATAAGAGAGTTGTGTAGATTAAAATATGATACTTAAGGCACCGGTTCTCCCTGTGATGCTTCAAGCATTCGGAACCAATCCTGGCGCTCGAGTTTTATGTTTAAGGCTTTTGAGGCTTTTTTGATGCGCTTTTTCTTGCCGGTTCCAAGAACAACAAGTGGATTACCGGGGAGCCGCAGATACCAGGCTAATGCAAGCTGATCGAATTCGATGTTGTACTTTTTGCAAAGTTTATCCCCGGTTTTTTTAATTCTTTTGATCCGTTTAGTGTTATCCGTGAAGAGCTTCCCGCCTGCAAATGGCGACCAAAGCATAGGAGAGATATTGAGTTCCTGGCATTGATCGAACGTGCCGTCGTAAATAGCATCAAGATGAAGCAGTGAACATTCAACCTGATTGGTGACGAGAGGAATATCTAACTTACTTTGAAGAAGTTTAAACTGCGATGTTGTGAAGTTTGAAACACCCACATATTTAATTTTTTCCTCGTCAAGCAGCTTCATGAAAATATCTGCCATTTCTGAAGCGTCCATCAAAGGATCCGGGCGGTGGATGAGTATCAAATCCAGGTATTCTGTATTCAATTGTTGAAGGGAATTTTCAACAGAGGTTCGAATATGTTCTGCTGTTGTGTTATAGTGCTGAAGTTTATATTGTGGCCGACTTTCAACCGGCAGGCAAATTCCACACTTCGATACAATCTCTATCTCTTCCCGCAGATCGGGCCGTTCTTTCAACGCTTTGCCAAAAATACCTTCATTTTGATAGTCCCCATAAATATCAGCATGGTCCATAGTAGTAATGCCAACTTCCAGGCAAGTTTCAATAAAATCGATCAGCTCGGTAGTGGAGATGTTCCACTCGTTCAGTCGCCAAAATCCGGCTGCAAGTTTAGAAAATTCAGGTCCGTTATGGTGTAGATTTATTCGGTTTGATTCTGTTTGTGTCATGGTTGAAATTTTAAAATGAAAAGTCCCTGGTTAATATCGCTTACGATAATTTTGTCGCCCAAAAGCCACGGGTATACTGACCAAAGTCCGCCAAAAGTAACAGACTCATTTTGGGGTGTTGTATCAAAATAGGCTACTTCAGAAATGTTTGCGGGAGTTGGATCAGATATATCCAGAACTCTAAGGCCGGCAGTATAATTTGCCTGGTACATAAAATCATCTTTAATGTAGAGATTGTGATCGATACCGGGAGTGCTGTGCTGATAATGTCCAATCATTTCAGGTTGATCTAAATCCTGCAAGTCCCAAACATAGGTTCGGGTATTGGTGTGATTGTATCGTTCATCCAACTCATCATTCATAAAAAAGTATCGCTGATCTTCAGACAGCCAGCCCTGGTGAATATAACTTGAGCCGGGATAGGTCTCCATTGAAATTGTGGCTGGATCATTTTTATCCGTTACATCAGATATCAAAAAAACTTCCTCGCTGGAATTAAAACATATCTCTTTGCCTTGATAATCTGCATCAGGACCGGAATAGATAACGCACTGAGTGTCGTGAATATAACCGCTCGTTGTAAATCCGCCGGCGTTTTCATCCACATAACATCCTGCAAATTTGGGTTGATGGGGAAAGGAGATCTCAATCATATGCAAACCACCTTGCTCTGCACATAGTACACCTGTAGTGCTGCCGGTAACATAGAGATATTCACTATTTTCGTTGACAAAAATATTATGAGCATTCCCAAACTCAGTATATCTGCCATATTCGGAAAATTCGACCGGTGGATTTTCAACTTCCCGAAGCAGGGTCAAATCAAAAAATTGAAGTCCGTAGCTGGCCTGTTCACTCACAATATAGAGTGTATTCTTATGTACTTTCATATCACGCCAGGCAGAGTTTTCCTTCAGGCCGTCACCGTCATCGTGAGCCTGGAATGTAATAGACTTTTCAGTGGAGGTATTTGGCTCAGGAATAAATCCGATGACCTCAGGATCTGATGGATCTGTTACATCTACAATATCAACGCCGTTATTTAATCCAACGATGGCGTACTCTTTACCAGTTTCCGGGTCGATCCATCCCCAGATATCACTTAACAGTTCCCCGGAGAGTTGAGAGGTATCAACATGGGCATAAAGACTTACATTGTTACAGGGAAAACCATCTGAAAATCCATTGGTACAAGGAGTGTAAGAGGGCTTTTCGGGTGAAGTATTCGACTGGCAGCTTACTATGAGGAGTGTTGATAAAACGCTTAAAACAACGAAATAACGAAACATTTTAGCCATAAAATCCGTTATAAATAATGTGCGGCTTTGAAGAGTAAGCGTTAAAACTTGATTTAACGAGAACTTCTGCCATTTTAGAAGAACCAACCATCAACCTCTAATATACAAACAAATATTATGTCTGATTCCGATATTGAGATGTACGAAGAAATGATTGAGAATCCTACCAAACACCAGATGAAAGCCATTCGGCATGCTCGTGAAAGAGCCTGTATTGACGCCATGAAATCATCTTCCTCAAAAAATCCACACAACAAAGGATCTAATCTTGCCGGTTTGTGGAATTACGTTTATGAAGAGTATTATCAAATTCAGTAGTTCTATGGAGTTATCACCCGTAAGGCTTTTTTTGCAACGGTAAATTTTAAATGACGGATGTCTGTTCCAAGATGTTCACCATCCCTGTGAACGGCAACCGGGGCCGAACTCGAAAGTTCAATACTTTCAGTCCTGAACGTTTTTATTCCTTTCATCCAGGGTGCGGGTCCCCACCTAAACCTCAACAGATATGCAATAAGAAACAGAACGGAAACCTTTTTTATTGTTAATATATCCAGCTTTCCATCTCCCATATCAGCATTCGGGGCAACAAAGAAGTTTCCCCCTTCCCATTTTCCGTTGCAGATCGTTGCCATCATGAATTTACCGTTCTCTGAGAACTCTTTTGATTGAATAGTTATATGAGATCCCCGGAAATTCAAAATTGCCTTTAAAGCTCCCAAATAATATTGCATTCGCCCTTTAATCCAGGATATCTGATCTGCATAATAATTTGCCCATCCATCTATGCCCATGCCAATTGTATTTGCACACCACCCCTCGGCATCTCCTTCATATCGTATTAAGTCAATGGTTGAGATATTTTGTTGATGGATAATTTCAAGACATTCGGGAAGGGGTTTATTGAGTCCGATTGATTTCACAAAATCATTTCCTGAACCAATTGGCAGCACACCTAAAACGGTATCGGTTTGAGCAAGTCCGTTTACGATTTGGCTGATAGTTCCATCTCCGCCGCAAGCAACAATTACATCAAAAAATTTTGATTTTAATTGGGCAAGATCAATCAGTGATTCCCCTTTGTCAGCAATCACGATCTCGTAATTTTTCCAGAATGATGACGCCTTCTGTCGAAGCCAGTCAACATGCTGAAGGGAGCGGTTTCGATTGGCCGCAGGATTGAAAATAAAGCAAATGCGAGTGTCTTGATTTTGCATACCGCATACTACATCAAAAGAGATGTATTTAAAAGTGCTTTACGTTAAGCTTAATCCTGAACTTTTTTAATGTTGTTCAACAGGTGATGTAAATGAGATTCAAGAATATCAAATGGACGATAACCGCGGGACATTACGCCAATCTCATCACCGATATGAAGAAGAAGCGTTGGAAAGGCAGTTGCTTCATTTTTAGCACACCATTCAAACTGCTCGGTTGTTTTTTGTTTGATTTCTTCCGACTCGTATAGAGATTTTGCTTTTTCCAAATCGACAGAGTGTTGAGTAAGCAGGTCAGCAAATGTATCCCATTCATTCATGTTTTTTCCATCAACAAAAAATGCTTCATGCAAAGTGCCGGCGAATTTTAGTGACTCATCCGGTTTTATTTCATTAACTACATTTTGAATTCTGCATGAAGGCTCAGAATTATAGAAATATGACCCCTCTTCAGCCAGAAGTTTAAAGTTTTCACCGAACTGAACGCCTGTTGTATCTTCAACCCGTTTCAGTGCATTTAAGATATAATCGTAGCCTTCGCTTATTTTTTGAGCATTTTCGCCCGTTGCTAAACCACCCGGTATCACTTTCACATATAATTCATCCTCAAAACGCTCTTTCAATTTTTTCATGATGGGGTGAAATCCAAAGCACCATCCGCAAAGTGGATCAAAAGTATAAATCAGAGTCGGTTTCATATTGAAGCTTTTTTGTTGTTTGCAATTTCAGCACTGAACTCAGCCAATCGTTCCCCCGCTTCTTTAATGGGAATGGAAACGGCACTGGCCCCGGCTTCCTGCATAATTTTTGCCTCTTCTTCGCGCATGGTTAATACATAAATCAAACCATCAAAACCGATAGCCCGAAGAGTTTTGGTGGCATTAACTTTTACTGTTTCGTTTCCCATTGCAATCATAACGGAATTTATGTTGCTTAGGTCCAGATTTAGCCACAAATCACTATCCTGTATATCACCATAAACAACACGCCTGCCATCGGCAAGGTTTCGCTCAATTCTTTCAGGGTCAATATCCATACCTACAACAGGTTTTCCATCGGTTTTCAATTTATCATAAGCAG
Organism: Balneolaceae bacterium; assembly: GCA_034521495.1. NCBI lineage: Bacteria > Pseudomonadati > Balneolota > Balneolia > Balneolales > Balneolaceae > Balneolaceae bacterium. The sequence goes on along the minus strand of JAXHMK010000011.1, from coordinate 47,389 downwards.
CTCGCCCGGCATTACCCATTCCAACAATCAGAAATTCTGCTGATCCCAAAGACACTGTTTCGTGTTCCGGGTGCTTGCCTTCCTGTTCAAACTTCATCAGGAAATCGTGCCATAAGTTCCAAAGTTTCTCTTCTTTTATGCTGATTGGCGAGTTCAATGCATAGGAAACAGCAGTAGTTAAACCCAAAATAACCAATGTCTCAGATGAAAAAACACCGGTGGATACAGCAACAGCCCCGGCAATAAGAGTAAATTCACTATAAGAGGTTAGTGAAACAGTAGCCAGAAAACTGGTTCGACCACGCAACCTGAACCGTGTAAATAATAAATAAAAAAGAATAGATTTTAGAGGTAATAGAACGATCAAAATTCCTAAGAAATAGTAACCGCTGGTTTCAGGAAATCCCGTAAGACCCACTTCAAGAAAAAAACCAACCAGAAAGGCCTCTTTTATTCCCCACATCTTTTTGCCAATTTTATCGGCTCTTTCATCAGAAGCTATCAACATTCCGGTGGCAAGAGCCCCAAGCTCTCCTGAAAGATGAAAAGCATCAAAAAGCGCCGCTCCCCCCAGGGCAAGAGCAAGACCGAGGAGCATCCAGATTTCATCCTCCCGAATCTCACTTAGAATGTTAAGCAATAGTGGCCGGAGAACCGGAAGCGCAAGTAGGGATAGTGCCCATAAAGATGGAATTCCTCCGCCCATATAGGCAATTAGTGCAATGGCTACAAGATCCTGAACGATAAGAATCCCGATAGCAGTTCTCCCGTAAAATGCTCCAAGTTCATTTCTTCGTTCAAGATTTTTTGCTGTTAATACAGTACTTGAAAAACCGAGAGTAACAGCAATAATGACAGCCGCTTCAATTCCAAGTCCAAAAAAAATGGCTACAGGAGTAAAAATAAGGGTAGAGAAGAGTAGATGTATAAGGCTCACTCCTAAAATATCAAACCGAAGAATATTCTTGAGTCGGATGTGCAAACCAACGGTAAACAACAAAAAAAGCACTCCAAGATGTGAAATCTCGTGGAGCATATCGCCTGCCTCATAACCTGCAATTGACAATATTAAACCGGCCAGGAGAAATCCAACCAGTGGGGGAAGTTTAACCTTCGATACACCAAAGCCGAATAAAAAAGCGACGCCTACCCAAATTATGTCCATCTACAAAAAATTTCTTCTTCAAATTTAAATAGAGAAGGTACCAATTGTTTTAGAGTGATACACGCCAGCTTAAAAGAGAAGTTACCCCGAAATTTTAAGTTTAAGTATGCTAAAGTATTAAATAACAGCAGTTTAATACATTTAACAAGTGGAAATGGGATTTTGGGAAAATAACCGACCTTGAATAGTTGGCGGGAAAAAGGACAACGAGTGAACCGTGAGAAGAATCCTTTCATACCGGCGAGGAGCGAAATTTAAGGGCTGAAAGCCTGATGGACCATTGAAAGGATTCCACGGTGAACTCGTGTCCGCCGCCAAGTATTCACAGTCTTGATTTTTCGTTCTTTTGTATCAAGACAAAAGGACATACAACATGCAATAAGTTTACACTTACAAAAATGGGGTAAGTCCTCAGCTTAAAAATCCCAGGACTTTTTTAAGCCTTGGGATTATAATTAGGACTTCGGAATCCTGTAACTGTGTTCTGAAGTTGAATTCAGCAGAGGCCGAATGGAACGGGCTAATTTATTAGCGATTGATATTTCGTAACTCAGTGTTCGTCCGTTATTATTATTATAAACTTCCAGTGATGTAGCGCTTTTCCCCGATTCGCGATAGTGAAATAGGAGATCAATATTGGTGAGAATACGTTTATTTCCGCTTACACTGCGAACCGTTTTCGTACCATTCGACACTTTGCATTTTTGAACTTTCGAAAGATCAACAACCTTTTTTTGATCCTTGTTCTCACTTTGATTCAGGTACACAAGCTTTTTACATTTTTTGTCAATTCCCAACGCATAATGGTCGCTCCAAATCTCAGTATTGGTAAGAGTGAGATTCTCTTTTTGTGCATACTGCGTCAGTTCATTGTTTAATCTCTTTTCTTTTATTTTTTCTGATATTTGATACCAGGTAATCGGCACAAAAAAGGTAGCCAATGCAAGGATTCCAATAATCAGAGAGGGTAAATCTACTTTCATTTTCGAAATATTTTTATTGATTAGATACACTCAGGTCGTATAAACAGATCCTTTGGGATGTAGTTGCAGCACGCCTCAATACAAAGAATTTGGAATCGAAACCACAGTTTCTGGGCGGCGTCTGGACCAAAGTTCTATCCAGCCTGATATAGCTATCCGCAACTATGATAGCCCCGAATTCGGGATATTTCGACAGATCGCTACATACGTATTTCAGGATGGGTTGGCCCCGAGTGTATGTTAGATTGTTTTAAGAGAGAAACTCTGAAATTGAGTTTCAGACAGATCTAAGATGAAGTGAATTAAAAGTAGAAATAGAAAGGGTAAAGTAATTCGCCAATAGTGGGGCTGATATCAATATCTCTGGCGGTAGAAAGATATAATGCAGATATCGCTTCAAGAGAAGATTCCCGGGCTGCTTCGGCCTCTAAATGATCATTGGAATCTTCTTCAGAATTGGTATTCGAATAGAGATTGAATAGTGAAGAGCTACTATTAAAATCAATTAAATCCCATAAAATGTGGCTTGTAATTCCTGAGTAAGCAGGAATATTTGATTCCTGTGGATGCTGAAAAAAGGGTGCTTCCCCGGATGAGTTTTGAATCTGCCCGAAAGTTGCCAGAACAACGGCTGCAGCCAGAAACCAAGAACTAAATTTTGAAAAATTACTCATGAACAAATATACAAATTTTATAAGCTATAAACGCTTTTAGCTTAACGATGTTATTAAGATTTGAGAATTTTTTTGATCTGTTCGATCTCGTCTTGATTAACCGTATGTCCCATTCCGGGATAGATTTTCTTGGTTATATGAGCACCCAGTTTTTTTAGTACTTCCACCGATTCATCCACTCGTTCAACGGGAATATGCGGATCAACATCTGAGCACCCAACGAAATAGGGAGTACCGGCCAAGTCGCCCTTATATTTTTCTTTTTCAACTGATTTACCGATCAGCCCACCGCTTAAGGCGATCAAGCCACCATATTTTGCAGGATGGCGTGCCACAAATTCAGTAGATAAACACGCTCCCTGAGAAAATCCAAGCAAAACAATTTTTTCTTTAGGAATGCCTTCGTTTTCCAAATCAGAAATGATATCAAAAATTAGCTGAAGGCCGGATGACAAACCCGGTTCGTTTTGTTCAGTGGGTTGAAGAAAGGAATATGGATACCATGTAAATTGATTGGCTTGAGGTGCCCGGTAGTGGATCTTTCCGGTGTCAAACTCATTGGATAGAGTGATAATGCTTTGTGCAGATGCTCCACGCCCATGAATCATAATCATGGCCAGGTCGGCTTCACCCGGCGAGATACCATGAGTTACGATATTTGAATTTTGATGAGGTCCTTCAAATGGTTTTTCTGAATTTGCTCTGAACATAATATGTACAACGGATCGCTGACCCGTTACCTCCTAAACTTAATTAAAATGTGTCTTGTAGATTTGTATGATCAAAAAATTGATTTGTCAATGATATACATTTAAAGATCCAGATAAATTGTCCGGCGTATGTACAACGGGCAGCCCCGAATTGAGTCGGGACAGGCTTTGCCCGTTACCCAATAACGTCATAACGATGAATCTATGGATGAAGTTATCCATTGTAACTCAATACTCCACTTCTATCATGTATCTGAAACAAAGGCTGTATGGCCGGACAGGCTGTCCGGCGTACATTTAAGGCTCCAAGGACACCAGATTGCTTTCAATCTCCTCCCGGTGTTTCTCATACCAGGGTGGGAGTTTTAGTTCCGTTCCAAGATTTTCCAACTCTTCATCCTTTGTAAAGCCGGGAATATCCGTTGCAATTTCAAACAAAACCCCTCCCGGCTCCCGGAAATAGACGGATCGAAAATATTGACGATCCTGAACCGGTGTGGGATTGAATCCCAACTCTTTCAGCTTTTTGCGCCATGCAAGTTGTGTGTCATCATCGGGAACCCGAAACGCGATATGGTGAACCGATCCACGGCCAAATACACCATTCAGATTTTCTTGTTTGAGATCGATGACCGCTCCCAGGTGGTTTTCAGGTTCAGATAAAAACCGCGTTGTATCAGATTCTTCACCGGATTTTTTCCAGCCAAATTCTTGCAGTAATTCGGCCGTTCGTCCCACATCAGCGAGAGAAAGTGTTGTACCGTAAAAACCGCGAATTGCATATCCATTGGGAATATCATCTGTTTCATTTGGCTTGACCTGATCCACTTTTTCAGATTCCACAATCTCAATTGTCATCCCTTCGATATCCTTCGCTCGAATTCCCAAATCACCAAAGCGATCAATATCACCCAGTATTTCAACATCCTGTTTTTTGAAGTGATCTCGCCAAAAACCGATAGAACCTCTCGGAACTGCATACGATACAACCGTTGCTTCACCCGATTTTGGTACGCCCTGCGGTACCCCTTGCCACGGAAAAAATGTGATGGAACTGCCGGGAGTGGCTTCGTAATTCCCGTAATACAGATGATAGGTGCCCGGATCATCAAAATTGATGGTTTTTTTTGTGAACCGAAGTCCTAAAACCCGGGTATAAAAATCGTAATTCACCTCGGGCGGACCCGAAACGGCTGTGATATGATGCAATCCTTTAATTTTATCTGCCATAACTTTTCTGTTTAATGATGTAGGTGAATAATAACTAAAATATCAGATCAATAGTTTAATATTAAATTAAATAGACTTATGAATCATCGAATCAAAAAAACAGCACAGCCAAATATGTTGGTGTGACGTGATTTTTGTACCTTTGAGATCGAAATTCAATAGTCAACAAAAGAAGTAATTTTTACCTGAGAACTGTCTATGAATATTTTTACAGTCATTATTTTAACCGCAATTTTGGTCGATTTTGTACTCGAAATTGTATCCGATCGGCTTAATTTGAAAGCCTTGTCTAAAGAGTTGCCAGATGAATTTGAAGATGTTTACGATGAGGAAACCTATGCCAAGTCGCAGGAGTACACTCGTGTAAATACAAAATTTGGTTTTTTTACCGGTACATTTGATCTGGTACTGCTCCTTGTGTTCTGGTTTGCCGGGGGATTCAACTGGCTGGATCAGTGGGCGAGAGGCTTTGATTTTGGAGTGATCATCACCGGATTGATTTTTATAGGCGTGTTGGTTTTAGCAAAAACAATTATTTCACTTCCATTTAGCATCTATTCTACATTCGTGATTGAAGAGCGGTTTGGTTTCAACAAAACCACTCCAAAAACATTTGCAATGGATCGGATTAAAGGATTACTGCTGTCAGTTGTAATTGGTGCACCGCTTTTGGCGGGTATCATCGCCTTTTTTGAATATGGCGGAAGCTGGGCGTGGGTCTACGCCTGGCTGGTTGTTACAGCTTTTACTCTGATCATGCAGTACATCGCTCCCACTTGGATTATGCCGCTTTTCAACAAATTTGAACCGCTGGAGGATGAAGAACTTCGCGAGGCGATCGAAAATTATGCCGATAAAGTTGATTTTCCCCTGCAGGAAATTTTTGTGATGGACGGTTCAAAACGATCTTCTAAATCGAACGCATTTTTTACAGGGTTTGGCAAGAACAAACGCATCGCTCTTTATGATACGTTGATCGAAAATCACACGAAAGAGGAGTTGGTGGCGGTTCTGGCACATGAAATTGGCCACTACAAGAAGAAGCATATTGTAAAGAATATGGCGATCAGTATTCTTCACACCGGAATTATGTTTGCTTTGCTTTCGATCTTTCTGCAAGTACCGGCACTTTTTGAAGCATTTTATATGGAAGAGATGAGCGTCTATGCTGGTCTTCTCTTTTTTGGGATGCTCTATTCGCCCATTGAAACTATTTTGGGGATTGGCATGCAAAAATTAAGCAGAGTTCATGAGTATGAAGCGGACCATTTTGCATCAACAACTCTCAAAAATTCAGAAGAGATGGTGAATGTGCTGAAGAAACTATCAAAAGATAATTTAAGCAATCTCACACCGCATCCTTTTTATGTGTTTCTGAATTATTCCCATCCGCCGGTGTTGAAGAGAATTCGGGCGATCAGAGCGATTTAAAGATTGTTTTGTATATTAGTGATAGATTTTAAAAAACGAATGAAATGGTACAAGTAATAAAAAGATCAGAATCGAAGGAATCGGCCAAAAAGAAGCTGAAGAAAAGAAAAAAATCCGATAAAAAAGGATTTGATGCTGATAAATACTGTGGCATTATTGACTGGGATATCGATCCAATAGAATATCAAAGAGAAGCCCGAAGAGAGCGATTTGAATCTTATCATTGACACAAATATTGTTATCTATCATGCTAATGGTGATCGAGTTCTCTCTGAATATTTAAAGGGAAATCACATTCATCTGTCAGTTATTTCAGAGATGGAGCTACTTTCTTATTCACGAATGTAAGAGGAAGAAGAACAACGGTTAAAGGAATATTTAGATGCTGTAACCATTATTGGATTTACAGATCAGCTAAAACACAGAGCCATTCAATTACGGCGTAACAATGGTATATAATTGTTAGATGCTATTATAGCTGCCACGTCAATCGAATATGGATATAAGCTATTTACTGCAGATGTTGATTTTCAGAAAATAAAAGATTTTGATTTTGTGTTATACCAGCAATAGATGTATTACTTGGTTAGGAGTGTTTAAAGCCGTTATCAAGATTTTTTATTTTCTTTTCGATTTAAAAATTTCTCAACCCGTTTCAAATGTTCTTCACTCTCCCAAAAGGTACTGAACGGTTCAATCTCATCTTCAGATTTCCGAAGATCTTTTCTTTTAATGTACTCGATAAATTTCCGATCATTTTTAATGAGAGATTTTTTCAGGCGGGCGAGTTTCTCGTCGTATTCATCTTCATCAAAAACATCTTGAATCAAGCCGGATTGAAGAGCTGTTTTTGCGTCAATCACTTTTTGGGAAGCCAGCCAGTAGAGCGCTTGGTTCCTGCCAACAACTTCAGTCAGTTTGGTAATACCGCCCCAGCCTGGTGGCAGATAAAATTTGCCCTGGGTAAATCCAATGGTGGCTGTGGACACAGCGATTCGAAAATCGAAAGCCAACATCGTTTCCCATCCGCCCCCATATGCCGGGCCATTGACGGCTGCAAGCGTCCAGCAAGGAAGGTTCTCAATACGCTTAAGAATGGAAATCATTCGGCGGGTCATCTTTTTTGCGCCTTCAGCATCTTTAATTTGATGAAATTCACGGAGATCCCCACCAGAGATGAAACTGTTACCCGAACCAGTGAGTGTAAAAACTCGCAATTCATTATCTTTTTCAATCTCATCCAGCAGGGATTCGAGCTGATCCATTACATTAAAATTGATCGCATTCATCGCTCCGGGGCGATGAATTTTGACTTCGGTAATGAACGGCTCTTTTTTGATTATTAATGACATGGTCAGTCAGTTCGCAGGTCTTCATCCTGGGGCAGGGGTTTGCGAACAGAGTCCCGAATCCAGTTCAGGTATTCCGGGTTGCCCTCCTGTTCGGCAATATTCAGGCTGATTACACATGGAACCTCATATGAGTGAAGCTCTTTAATACGGCGGGTTAGCTTTCCAACATTATTGTAGCTGGTTTTTAAAATCAATATACACTCGCTGCTGGTTTCAATTTTGCCTTTCCAGTGATAGATGGATTCCATACCATCAATAATATTAGCACAGGCTGCGAGTTTTTCATCAACAATGGTAGAACCAATTTTTTTGGCTTCATTGCGATTCTTGGTTGTTACGTAAACTAAGCGGAGATTTCTGAACATGAGTTAATGAGCAGTTTATGTATTTATATTAGATTACAAAATATCAAAAAAATAGGGATGTAATTTCTGGAAGTGCAAAGGATAGCAGAAGAAATTCTTCAATACTTAAAAACGTTTCTAATATAATTGAATAGTTGAAACCACAAATGAAAAACCGTATTTTATCAGGCTCTGATATAAATTTATTGGAATATAAGCGAGAGTGGCGGAATTGGTAGACGCGCCAGATTTAGGATCTGGTACTCTAAACAGTGTGGGGGTTCGAGTCCCCCCTCTCGTACCAACTCAATCCAAATATTTAAAAAACATTTAGGTAACACAAGTGGAACTATCCGTTGAGGAACTCACCTCCGTAGACAAAGAAATAACAATCAAGGCGAATCGGGAAGACTTGTCTGAAAAATTTGATAAGGCTTATAAAAAGTATAAATCACAAATTCAGATGCCGGGTTTTCGGCCTGGCAGAGTGCCAATCGGTCTTATAAAGAAACGTTTTGGGAAAGAGATCGAGATGGAAGAGATCAACAGTTATGTTGAGGAGGTGTACGAAAATGAGATTGTGCCTGAGCACGAACCGGTAGGTGAGACCCAAATGCTGAACATGAGCTGGGAAAATGATGAGCTTGAAGTAATTTTTAAGATAGGGGCAAAACCTGAGTTTGAGCTTAAAGATCTGCAGGAAATTACCATCGATAAGATGGTACACGATGTAACGGATGAAGAAGTTGAAGAAGAGATCGAAAGAACTCTTCAGCGCCAGGGGAATTGGGAAGAAGTTGATGACGAGATTACTGAAGAAAGCCGTGTAACCGTTGATGCAGTCTCATTAGATGAAGATGGAAATCCTATAGAAGGCGAAAAGGATGAAGACCAAAAGCTGGATCTTCGGCAGGATGCGGCCGCCGACTTCCGGGAGCATCTTGTTGGGCACAAAGCAGGTGATGTTGTAGAGATGGAACTTGGTGAAGATGAAGATGTTGACCGTTTTGAACTGCATGTGAAGAAGGTTGAAATTAACCACGAAGCAGAACTGACGGATGAACTTGCAAAGGAACAGTCCAACGGGCAGGCTAAAAATGTGGATGAGTTTAAGAGCTACATTAAAAGCCAAATGCAGGATTATTACGATCAGTCATCTGATGATATGTTCCGTCAGGATGCGGTTCAGGCCATGTCCGAAGCCCATGAATTTGAAGTCCCTGAGGTAATGCTGGAACAGGTTAAAAATAATTTTGTTGAGTACGCCAAGCAGCAGTCCGGGGGCGAGTTGCCACCTGATTTTGATGTTGAGGAGTACAAAGAGAAAATGAGTGACCAGGCACTGCAGGAAGCAAAATGGGCGTTTATCAGTAAAAAACTCCAGGAAAAGTTCGATGATATTGAGATCAAACCGGAAGATATTGATGAATATATTGCAGTTGAAGCTGCTAAGTATGGAGCCACGGCTGAACAGTTAAAGAGTTATTATGCTCAGAATCCGGGACAACTTGAAAACCTCCGAAACAGCATCAGAGAAAATAAAGTTTTTGATAAATTGAGTGAAGAAGTTACTATCAATGAACTCTCGAAGGATGAATTTCGTAAAAAGAGAGAAGAGGAAAACGAAAAGAATCAAATTCCACAGGTATAAATTTTTATGAATTACAAACAACCCCTTTTTGAATTACCCGAAATGAGTGATATTACACAAGTGCAGAATAACCTGGTTCCCATGGTGGTGGAAACAACCAACCGGGGTGAGCGAGCATATGACATATATTCGCGTCTATTAAAAGACCGTATTGTAATTTTAGGTACTCCCGTGAATGATGCCGTTGCAAGTTCTATTGTAGCACAACTGCTCTTTTTGGATTCGCAGGATACTGAAAAAGATATTAATCTTTACATCAACAGTCCCGGTGGTGTTGTTTCTGCCGGAATGGCTATCTATGATACAATGCAGTTCGTAAAAAGTGATGTAGCCACAACTTGTGTAGGTATGGCCGCATCCATGGGTGCTCTTCTGCTTACTGCCGGAACAAAAGGTAAACGCCATGCACTTCCACACTCACGTGTAATGATTCATCAGCCGTTGGGCGGAGTTCAGGGACAGGCCAGCGATATAGAAATTGAAGCTCAGGAGATTGTACGCCTTAAGAAAGAGTTAAGTAGTATTTTGGCAGAACATACCGGCCAGTCAATTGACAGGGTTATTGAAGATTCGGACCGGAACAAATGGATGTCATCGGACGAAGCAAAAGATTATGGTTTGATTGACGCCGTTATGAGACGTAACGAATAGCAATAATACTTAATTTAAATTCTGATTTTTACATTTTTTTCATTCTACCTATCATTAGGAGATGATTGCAACTCTTAAATTTATTCTGAATAATAGCAGAGATTGCATATTTTTAAAGCAATAAACACGACCAAATATGAGTAAAAAGAAAGATAACGACTCGGTCTATTGCTCTTTTTGCGGGCGATCCAGCCATGATGTGAATTCTATGGTGGCGGGACCGGATGTATACATTTGTAATCACTGTGTTGAAGATGCATCCAGCATCATTCAGAGTGATCTCTCATCACTTGCAAGACGACGCGAAAAACAATACAAGCCAATTCTTAAGCCTGTTGAGATTAAAAACAGGCTGGACGAATATGTCATTGGTCAGGAGGGAGCCAAAAAAACTCTCTCTGTTGCTGTTTATAATCATTACAAAAGAATTTCAAAAAGTTCTGAAATTCAGATTGATGATACCATCATCGAGAAAAGTAATATTATGCTTTTGGGGCCTACAGGCTCGGGTAAAACTCTTCTTGCACGAACTCTCGCCAACATTATTGATGTTCCCATTACCATTGCCGATGCCACAGTTCTGACCGAAGCCGGTTATGTGGGAGAAGATGTGGAGAGTATGCTCAGTAATTTATTGCAAGCTGCCGATTATGATGTTGAACGGGCACGCCGCGGAATTGTATATATCGACGAAATTGATAAAGTATCGCGTAAAAGTGATAATCCATCTATAACCAGAGATGTGTCGGGCGAAGGCGTACAACAGGCGCTACTGAAAATTCTTGAAGGTACGACTGCTAATATTCCACCCAAAGGCGGACGTAAACACCCTGAACAGAGCTTTATTCAACTGGATACCTCAGAAATACTCTTTATTTGCGGTGGTGCATTCAGCGGTTTGGAAGAAGTGATAGCCCGCCGTCTCTCAACAAGTGCTATGGGTTTCCATTCTCAAGACCAGAATAAGTTTGATAAGGATGACCCAAAAATATTTACACATGTAGAGCCCGAAGATCTGCAGAAATTTGGATTGATTCCTGAACTGATCGGCCGGTTGCCTGTTATTTGTGGTCTTGAGGAGCTATCTGATGAAGCGATGATTGAGATTTTACTCAAGCCTAAAAATGCAATTACTAAGCAATACAAGAAGTTGTTTAATATGGAAGATGTTGAGCTTGAGTTCGAAGAGGAAGCACTCGAAGCAATTGTAGAAAAAGCACGTAAGAGAAAAACTGGTGCCCGGGGATTGCGGTCCATTCTTGAGGAATCCATGCTGGAGATTATGTTTGTGATTCCTTCCATGAAAAATGTAAAACGGTGCATTATTACACGCGAAACTGTTGAGAAAAAAGCACCTCCGATTTACGAAAAACATAAGGCGACCGCTTAACCATTCAGGCACAATGTATTAACGTTGTGTTTTTTATACAGTTTTTGGCAATAAAGCTCCGTCTTTTTAATCGGGCTCAACCATGAATACACTACTACCATCCAGCCGGATAAAGATTATTCTTGTTTCCTTTCTGATTCTTTTGGCTGGTGCCTCTTTTGTGTACAACCAGGTTCTTATCAACAAAATTATGGAACAGGAGAGAAAGAGTGTAGAGCTTTGGGCAAAAGCATTCGAATTCAATTATGATCCTGTTCACCTGGAGGTTAGCACAACATTAAATCGGGTAGCAGATATGTTGAGTATGTATCCGAATGTGCCCGACAGCCTGGCAAGAATGATTCGTTCTGCAGAGGCCGCAAGATTTACAGAGGATTTTGTTACACAAGAGATCATCACTCCGCCAGACCTATTTAATATCCCGGTAATTGTAATGGATGAGTCCGGTTTTGTAGTCCATTATCGATTTATTGAAAATGAAGATACAGATTTGGAATCTCTGGCTGAGGGTTTTGCTGAACATCATGAACCGATTACCATTACATTTGGAGAAGATAACCAGATGCAAAACCAGTATGTGTATTACGGCGAAAGTCCCACGGTCCGTTATCTTCGGTTTTTCCCTTATGTACAATTTGGAATTTTAGCCCTTCTTCTTGGAGTTGGGTATATCACCTACAAAAGTATTACACGTTCGGAGCAATCGAACTTATGGGTAGGTATGACCAAAGAGGCCGCCCATCAATTGGGCACTCCTCTGTCAAGTATTTATGGTTGGCTGCAGCTTTTGAAAGATAAAAACCAAAATGATGAAGAGAGTCTGTCTATTGCCTACGAGATTGAAAATGATGTGACTCGGTTAAAAGGGATTGCTGAACGGTTCAATAAAATTGGATCGCAACCGGAGTTGAAAATGGTTCACCCCGAACCGATTATTGATGAAGTAATCTCATATATGAAACGTCGTTTACCATCTCTCGGAAAATCTATTGATGTACGAAAAAGTATTAATACGGATGAGAAAGCACATTTAAACCCTGAACTGTTTCAATGGGCCGTTGAAAATCTGATTAAAAACTCTATGGATGCCATTAAAGAAACTGTAACAGATGCTTATGTGGCAATTACGGTAGAAAAAGATGGAGACCAGATGGTAATTGATGTTGAAGATTCAGGATCAGGAATCGACAGGAAATATCTCAAAGAGGTGTTTAAACCTGGTTATAGCACAAAGAAAAGGGGATGGGGACTTGGATTAAGCCTGACGAAACGGATTATTGAAGAATATCACAAAGGAAAAATATTTATATATAAAACTGAGATCAATAAGGGAACAGTTATCCGGATTATACTGCCTATTTAATCATCAGCGTATCCTCGGTTTGCAGCGTAATCCATCAATTCAGCTTTCAGCAGATTTCTGCCTCTGTGCAATCGGGATCGAATAGTACCGATTGGAACATCCAGCATGTTGGCAATCTCTTCGTAAGTAAAATCTTCTACATCGCAGAGAAGAACCACAGTTCGAAAATCTTCCGGAATATTATCAAGTGCATTGGAGAGTTCATCATCTATGAGCTCTCTAAACATTTTGTCTTCAAGATCCGAGGTGTCTGTTCGCTCCGCCCGGATTGTCTCGTAAAATGTAGAAACTTCATCGTAATCAACCTGTTGAGGTTTTTTAGATTTTTTCCTGTAGTTGTTGATGTACGAGTTTTTTAAAATTCGAAAGAGCCAGGCTTTTGCATTCGTACCTTTCTCGTAGCTGCTAAAGAAGCGATAAGCTTTAACGATCGTATCTTGCACAAGATCTTCAGCATCATTCGGATCAGAAGTTAACCGCAATCCGAAGTTGTATAATGCATCCAGATGAGGAATAATCTCTTCGTTAAAATCTTCCTGTTTTTTTAATTCTTTTTTTGTGAGTTCTGCCATCCCTTTATTTTTTTGTCAGAACAGTGCTTTTAATTATTAATTAATTATGCTGATCTATCAATTTTTGCAGTCAAAATTTAAGATACCAAAATCAAATTAACTAATTGATAGAATTGATTGGGTATGTAAATTTTTTTTACACCTACTACTAACTTGAATGAATAATTAATTCGTTCCTTACTTTACATTTGTGAAATTACAAAAATATCATAAAGTGCATGAGTCCAGGCTGCAATCCCAAATCCTCTTATAACATAAATAAGATTTAGTGCTAAGCCAAATAAGAACCTGAACAAAAACGACCCAAGTGTAAAAAAATCACCGTATTGGCCGATATAATGAACTCCGCTAAATATGAATGCAGCAATAAGTATTGAAAAAGCATACGCAGTTGTCTTTTTTGAGAAAAAATTCATAAAAAAAAGTGATAAACCACCCACTAAAATCACCCTGAAAAACAACTCTTCATAAAGGCCTGCACCCAAAGAGAGAGCAAACAACTGAACGTTATTAAGCGTACCGGCACTTTCGGACAGATTCATCGTTAAAATTGTATCAAGCAATCCAACAATTAAAACGGTAATCAAAACCGCATAAACTGCTGATTCAAGGAGCATCGAAATAAAGTATGTTGACCGAAGATGAGGAAGTTCAGACCGTTTCCGGTACAAAACCACAGCACCGATAAAAGCAGCAATTAAAAGTGTTGCTGAGATTGCATTCATTCCCAGGAATTGAAAGAACGATTTAAACAGAACATCCACAGAGATTCGTACTGTTTGATCCGGTGGCTGAGATATCCAAATCAACAGTTCGTAAAGCATCAAAAGAGGAATGGAGATCAGGTAACTGTATAATATTCCTTTGGTTTGATCCAGGTATGAACGCGACTTTCGTAGCACCTTTAATTATCGAGGTAAATAGTTACTACCGGTTGTTCAATACTTGAAAAGTCAAGCATTTCAAAAGCTTTGTGTGATAATTTTAACCCTTCTCCTGAATGCCGGTCATTAACCTGGACGAATACTCCCTTGCCATTGGATGGATTCTCAATAAAAATAATGTTACCAAGAGCCATATTAGAATGAGCAGCAGACAGTTGTTCAGGGTTATATAACTCACCACTGGTTGTGGGTGAGGCTTTATCACTTTCTGAATAACTCATTACCGGAACAGTTCCGAGATCTTCGAGATTCGCATCCGGGAGATATGGATTGTCGAAATGTCGGGTGGGAGGAAGAAGTACAGTAATCTGCTGTCCGGCTGAAATATTATCTGCACTCATGCCCCGGTTCAGAGCCTCAAACTCTTCACGGGTCATATTAAATTTGTCAAGAACTGACTCTGTATTTTCATTTCTCTGAACCCGGTAAGTTGTAAATTTACCCTGTGGTGTGGAGTTTTCTGCACCTTCTGCAACCGATGGAGCCGTTTGTATTTTTTTTACGGTAATACGCTGGCCGACCCGAAGCATATCATCCTGAAGATTGTTGATTTGACGAAGTTCAGTGATGGTCATATCGTGTTGGCGGGCAATGCCATAAAGTGTATCCCCGCTTTTTACGGTATAAGTTTCGCTTTCAGCCGCTGATTCGGAATACTGCTCTACGACAGAGGTTCGCTCTTCTTCATCCATCTCTTCAAGATCATCGATTGAGGGTTGCTGTTGAGCATTCTCCTGCTGAGGATAGATAATTAGTTCGGTGCCCGCTTCAAGATTGGTATTTTCTAAGTTGTTCCACTCCTGGATTTCGGCAATCGTTACATTGTACTGCCGTGAAATACCAAACAGCGATTCACCTGCTTGTACTTTATGCAGTATTCGTTCATCGTTGGCGTGAGGTACCACAATGAGTACCTGGCCGGGTTGGAGTTCATTTGATTGCAGCTTATTCCACTCTTTTAACTGGCCAACGGACAGATCATATTGCTGAGAGATACTAAAAAGCGTTTCCCCTTGTTGCACGGTATGTTTTTGTTCGGTCTGTTGAGCACGGATTGATTCAGAAAAACCTGATACAAGTAAGATGCATAAAATAAGAGAGGGGAGGACAGTTTTTTTAAGAGATAGAATCATCATTCAGTTCGGTGTTAATAGATTCAAGGGCTTCTTTTAATTCAAGGGCCGTTCGTTCATTATTTTGTTTTTTTGCAACTTCAAGGCCGTCGAGAAACGTTTGTTGAGCATCATCAAGACGACCGGTTCGCTCATAAAGCTTGCCGAGATGATAATAAACGCCCAAATAATCGGGATCTTGCTTTAAAATTGATTCAAATAATACCTTTGCTTTTGATACGCCATCTTTCTTAAGCAGTTCCAGTGCCAATGCAAATTTAGTAAACGAATCGTCTGGATTCTCTTTCAATGAAGAGGCAAGGTCCCGGATCTTTTGTCTGCTATTTTTCATGAGGATAACGTTCCAGAATTTCAGACATAGAGTCGCCGCCGAATTTTTCCAGGATAGCATTCGTAATCACGGGTGCTATTACACTCTCTGCAACTACAACTGCACGTGGAAGAGCACAAACATCGGATCGTTCGTAGCGAGTGTCTTGTTCCTCTTTTGTTACAACGTCGGCAGTTTTCAGGGGTTTTATCATCGTAGGTATCGGCTTCATCACTCCACGCAAAATGATTGGCATTCCGGTTGTCATACCGCCTTCAAAGCCTCCCAGCCGGTTCGTTCTGCGTTTGAAGGATCCATCTTCGTAGATGATTTCATCGTGTACATTGTGGCCGTGTGTTTTACCTGCATCGAAGCCGAGTCCTATTTCAACACCTTTCATTGCCTGAGTGCTCATAATGGCCTGGGCCAGCTGACCGTCGAGTTTGCGATCCCAGTGAACATGACTGCCAAGGCCTGCGGGTAAACCGGTCACAACAATTTCATATATACCTCCAAGCGAGGTCCCCTCTTTTCTTTTAATTTTGATCTCCTCGCGCATCTGATGGCTAAGTTCATCATCCAGGCAGCGAACATCCGATTCGTCAGCGGTTTTATAGATCGTTTCTGCACCATTTTCGGCAAGTGGATCTGCAATTTTTCGTACGGATTCCCATCCGCTGTAACCAATAGAGCCTAACTGGATCACGTGGCCGCCGATCTCTATCCCGAGCTCCTTTAAAAACTTTCTTGCCACTGAGCAGCAGGCAACACGCATAGCCGTTTCCCGGGCACTGGATCGTTCAATCACGGGGCGGATATCATCAAACCGATATTTTTGGAGTCCCACAAGATCAGCATGGCCGGGCCTTGGCAGTGTTATTTTTTCAACATCACCGCGTTCACCGGTTTTGGCCATCACTTTTGGCCAATTGCTATCGTCTTTTTCATAGGCGCGGTTCACCATTGAAAGCGCAATAGGAGCCCCCATAGTTTTCGAAAATCGAACACCGGATTGTATATCTGCATGGTCTTTTTCGAATGCCATACGTCCACCGCGCCCGTACCCCTTTTGGCGGCGGACAAGGTGTTGTTCAATATAATCTTCTGTAATTTCAAGGCCGGCGGGAACGCCTTCAACAATTCCTGTGAGACCGGGACCGTGAGATTCGCCTGCTGTGTAATATCGGATCATTAAATAATGGTGTCTGTTTTAAAAAACGTAAGTTAACAAAGAGTGGCGGGAAAAATAAGAGTTATACCAACGATCTGCTTGATTCATCTTGCCAAATAAAGAAGTAGATTTGTCGGATCAAAAAATCTTCACTTTGCAAAAACCTTTTGTAGTTTTATACCGTTGTGATTGCTACTTAATGTAAGCCACATTTTGGAAAAAACTTTTGTAATATTAGCGGGCTAAAATCCCCAAAAAAGTATCACAAAAAAAATAAATTTCTACGAAAAATACGCTGCATGCGTGTATTTAAAGAATTAGGAAAATACAGTTCCCTGCTATACCAGGGACTTCGTTCTTCTACGGAGTTTAGTACCTACCGCAAAAACCTGTTTCAGGAATTAGTGAAGGTGGGCTACGATTCTGTACCAATTATTATACTGGTTGGGGTGTTTACCGGTTCGGTAATGACACTTCAGTCTGCCTACCAGCTTGATTCGGCATTTATTCCGCTTTCTACCATTGGAGCCATTGTATCACAATCTATTTTAATTGAATTGGCCGCTGTAATTTCAGGTCTGGTTCTTGCCGGAAAGGTGGGAGCGAGGGTTGCTACGGAACTGGGAACAATGCGTGTAAGCGAACAGATTGATGCTTTGGAATCTATGGGATTTAACTCTGTTTCATTTTTAGTAGTTCCACGAGTGTTGGCAGGTATTTTAATGTTTCCTGTTATTTACGTTGTA
Organism: Balneolaceae bacterium; assembly: GCA_034521495.1. Lineage (NCBI taxonomy): Bacteria > Pseudomonadati > Balneolota > Balneolia > Balneolales > Balneolaceae > Balneolaceae bacterium. The sequence continues at coordinate 29,569 of JAXHMK010000011.1, read as the reverse complement.
GCCAGTGTTTGTGGGTTAGCAGGTGGTGTTGCAGCAGGATATTTTTCAGGGCAGGTTCCCCCGGCTGATTTTCTTGAAGGTGCGCGGATGTATTTCTACCCCTGGGATGTTGCATTTGGAGTCGTGAAATCATTTGTTTTTGGTTTTATTATAACATCTATCGCCTGTTACAAAGGTTATTTTGCAACCGGCGGCGCTGAAGGTGTGGGAAACAGTACAACACAGGCAACCGTATTAGGCTGTATTTATATTCTATTGGCTGACTTTATTTTAGCTGCATTGTTACTATGATCGATATCAAAAATCTTAAAAAAAGTTTCGGTGACCTCTTGGTCTGGCAGGATGTATCTTTCAGTATTGAAGAGGGCGAGATCACTGCTATAATCGGTCGGTCCGGATGCGGAAAATCCGTACTTTTGAAACATATTAATGCCCTTTTAGAGCCGGATACAGGAGAGGTTATTATCGACGGAAAGAATATTTTTGAACTCGATTATGTTGATAAAAGAAAACTTCGCCAGAAATTTGGTGTACTATTCCAGGGATCGGCATTGTTTGATTCTATAAATACGTTTGAAAATGTGGCATTTCCACTTCGATATTTTACAAATCAAACCGAAGAAGAAATTAATGAGAATGTAATGCGGGCTTTGGGATATGTAAATCTCGAAAGTGCAGCGCAGCAGGAAACAGCAGAACTATCAGGTGGTATGAGAAAACGCGTAGGCCTTGCCAGGGCTATTATCCTGGAACCCAAGTATATTATGTATGATGAGCCAACTTCAGGTCTCGATCCGCAAACGGCTGATGAAATTAATGAGTTGATTCTGGAGATGGCAAACCAGTTTGATGTTACTTCCATTGTGGTTACCCACGATATGCACAGCGTTCTTGAAGTAGCCGATAAAGTTGCATTTTTGGATCAACAGGAGCTAAGTTGGCATGGTACAATTGAAGAGATGAAAAATAGTAACCAGAAAAACCTGGTCGATTTCATTACAGCCAGTGAACATCAAGTTAAACATTAAAAAGGATGAATTTGAGTAACGAAGCTAAAGTAGGAATAACCGTTTTCCTGGCTGTGATTGTAGCCATTATTGGATTTCGATTCATGCGGGACGTACCAATTTTCGGTACATCCCTAACGATCAGCAGTACATTTGAGAAAGCGGATGGAATTAGCAATGGAAGCCTTGTGTACATTAAAGGTGTTCGTGTAGGATCGGTAAATTCAGTACAATTGACGCCGGAAAGCAACGTGCGTGTGGGAATGAGTATTGATACAAATATTAATATTCCGGAGGATTCCCGGGCGAATCTCACTTCACTTGGCATTGTAGAGGGCAAATCGATTGTAATAGAACTTGGCAGTTCCTCGCGAATGCTGGAAAGCGGAGATGAAATTGCCGGAACTTACGCTCAGACCATGATGGAAACGTTAGGTGCACAGGGAGAACAGCTTGGGTCGGATGTTTCGAACTCCATAAACGAATTGAACCAGTTTCTGCGTCAGTTAAATAAAACTGTAGATGATGAAACACGGGGTAAACTCGATGAAACGTTGAACAACCTCTTGGAATCTTCAGACAGAGTGGCCAATCTTCTGGAAGAAAAACAGGGTGATATAGACAAAGCGATTGAATCTGGAAGTCGTGTTATCAGTCAGCTGGATACGCTCACAACCAACAATCGCCCAAAAGTTGATAGCCTGATGACGTCGATTGAAGAGAATGTCAGGCAGCTTTCTGTAGTGCGCGAAGAGCTGGAAGTGGCTTCAGGCAGTCTCAATCAACTCCTGGACAAATTGAATCGCGGAGAAGGCACTATGGGTAAACTTATTAACGATCCCTCTGTATATGACAACATCGATTCTCTGACTGTTGAACTAAACAAACTTGTAAAAGGGATTAACGAAGACCCTGGAAAATATTTAAAACACATGAGTATCATTGAGGTGTTTTAAAATCCTCCCATAAACAACGAGAGCCAATACCAATTCGTTGTGCTTCGTGTAGAGTTATTGTATATTTTGAGGCTATAAAACAATCGCATATTTAACAATTAAACAGATTTTTTGAGGTTCCCTTATGGGTGTAATGGAAAAAATGAGAAACAGTACAGCCTCCATTCTTTGGATACTGATATTCTCATTTGGAATTTTATGGGTGTTGGCAGATACCCAGGTATTTGATGCTATGACAGTTGGACCGAGATCACTTGGCAGTGTAAATGGCCAGGAGATCTCTCTGAATGAGTACAATCAGCGGGTAAATTATTACACCGAACAATACAGTCAGCGAACCGGTGGTTCAGTTACTCCGGAAATGAGAGCTAATTACGAAAATCAGGCGTGGGAAGACCTCGTAGCGGCTGAGCTGATTCAGCAGAAGATGAATGAGATTGGTATAACTGTAACTGATAATGAGTTGCTTGAGATGGTAACGGGAGATAATCCAGCCCCATTTATCCGCCAGCGATTCCAGGCAGAAGATGGTTCGATAGACAGGGTTGCACTTCGTGCAGCAATTGAGTCTCCTGAAAACAGCGAGGCGTGGATTCAGGTGGAACAGCAATTGCGTGATACGCGACGCCAGCAAAAAATGAGCAGATATATCTCATCAGGGCTGAAAGTAAACTCGCTTGAAATTAAGAATGAGTATATCAAAGAAAACTCATATGCTAATATCCGATATCTTCGATTCCCCTATGCTGATATTCCGGCAGAAGAGATCACGGCAACGGAAGAGGAATTACGAGCTTTCTATCAAGACAACCAGGATCGTTTTCAGCGGGAAGAAACCTACCAATTCAGGTATGTAAGTTGGGATAAAACACCAACAGCGCAGGATACAACCAATATTGTAAACGAGGTAGCAGACCTGCGAGCTGCATTTTCGAATGCTCAGGACGATTCGCTCTTCCTGGACAGATATGGTTCATCGGTTGATTATACAGGAGCATATGTTCCGGCCGATGAGATTCGGGAAGAATATCAGCCTGTGGTGGATCTGGAAGTTGGAGAAGTGTCTGACGTAGTTATGATTAACGGTAATCCGCATCTATTTAAAAAAGTGGATCAACGCGGAAATGAAATTAAATTTGGTGTGCTTTCCTACCCGGTTGTGGCCGATCCGATTGCAACTATCGACCGGCTTGCAGAACAAGCAAGTGAGTTTGAGTTTTACGCATCCTCGGAAGGGTTTATAGAGGAAGCTGAGCGAAGAAGCCTGGAGGTACAGGAAGCAAGGGCATCGAAAGGGAGTGCATTCATCCCCGGAATAGGACAAAGCCAAAAAACACTTCGGGTGTTGGAAAATCTTTCAAGTAATGAGATTTCTGATCCGATTGAAACGAATGATTATTTCCTGGTCGTTCAGATGATTCAAAAGACTGCGGCGGGCCCCCGTCCATTCTCCGAAGTTCGAAGCCAGGTCGAAAACATTGTGGTCGACAACAAGCGGAAGGATAGGATGCTTGAACGGGTTCAGGAGTTGTATCAAAGCAATTCCGGACTTGAAGCAATTGCCGCAGCGTCTGATAAAGAGATCCAAGAAGCACAAGATCTGCGAATGGCAGCAACCCGAATTCCCGATGCCGGACGTGAAGTGGGCGTTATCGGTAAGATTTTCGGTATGGAACAGGGCGATCTGTCGGATCCTTTTCAAGGTGAAAATGGAGTCTATGTTCTGGAGGTTACCGAACTCTCTATGGCAGACCCCGAAAATATGACGGATACACAACGTCAACAGATTCAGAGCCGTCTTGAACAGCAGAAATTTATGATGTTTAACCAGGTATTTTTGGATCAGCTTAAAGCAGAAGCCGATATTGTAGACAACAGACGAGAGATGCTTCAGTAAAAAGCCAAAATTATTATAATTTAAAGATAGGGTAAGGGAAATCTCTTACCCTTTTTTATTTTTAAGAAGGTGTTACTTCATTTGTAATTCATCCAGCCTTTAAAGCTCAGAAACTTTGACAGCAAAACAAGACAAAATTTGGATGCAGCGCGCTCTCAGTCTTGCTGAGAAAGGGAGGGGATATGTATCTCCAAACCCGATGGTTGGTTGTGTTATTGTTTCGGAAGATGGCGATGTAATAGGTGAAGGATACCACGAACGGTATGGGCAGGCACACGCAGAAGTAAATGCGATAAATCGTGTTGAGGATTCTGATAAGTTAAAAAATGCTACCGTTTATGTAACGCTTGAACCCTGTTCACATCAAGGGAAAACCCCGCCCTGTGCAGATATGCTGGCCAAGAAACCGATTAAACGCGTTGTTGTAGCTATGAAGGATCCGTCCGAAAAAGTGAACGGCCGTGGGTTGGATCAGCTTCGAAAAAACGGTATTGAAGTGGATACAGGAATTCTACAAAAAGAAGCCAGGGAACTCAATGAAAGCTGGCTGCACTATATAGAGTTCAACCGGCCTTTTGTAACGCTGAAAATTGCCCAAACTGCAGATGGATATATTGCGGCTCCAAACGGTGATTCAAAGTGGATTAGTTCGAAAAAATCACGTGAGCAGGTTCATATTTGGCGCAGCCAGAATGATGCGGTGATGGTTGGCCGTAATACGGCCCTGCATGATAATCCATCACTTACAGTTCGATTGGTAGAAGGGCGGCAGCCAAAGCGAGTGGTTATTGACGGACCGTTTGAATTGCCAAAAAATCTGAATTTATTTTCAGATCAGTTTGAAGAGAAAACGATTGTCATCACGCATAACATAGAAAAATCACAAACGGAAGCCGACCCGATGCTTAAAATGTTTCAAAGCAATTATTTTCGGGGTGAGATTATTCATGTAAAAGAAGTACAGGGTCATTCGCGATTAAAGGAGGGAATGAGAAAACTGGCTGAACATGGAATTACATCCTTACTTGTGGAAGGCGGTCAGCAGCTTTCTTCAGCACTTTTAAAAAAAGGATTAGTGGATCGTCTGCAGCTTTTTATTGCGCCGAAACTATTGGGTGGCGGCACAAAATCTATTGTCAGCCTGGATATTAACAGAATGGAAGATATCGTACCCTTCCGAGACTTTACCTGGCGGCAGTCGGGACAGGATATTTTATTAACAGCAAATCTTTGAATTATGTTTACAGGAATTATTGAAGAGTTAGGTACCATCAATAAAATAACGGAGATGGATGGTGCAAAAGAGCTTTCTATAGAAGCTCCTTTTGTGTCGGAAGTCCATGTGGATGAAAGCATTGCGGTGAATGGCGTTTGCCTGACCGTCGTTTCTTTTGATGAAAAATCATTTAACGTACAATGTGTGAATGAAACACTCAGAAAAACTAATCTTGGTGATTTGATAAAGGGAGATCCCGTCAATCTCGAACGATCGCTTACGCTTGAAAAAGCAATTGAAGGTCATATAGTCCAGGGCCACGTAGATACGGTTGGAACCGTTACAAAAGTGGATGAAAAGGGAGCTGATAAGCTTCTTACTTTCACATTTCCGAAAGAATACACCGACTATATAGTTGGCCGCGGAAGTATTGCGATAGATGGTATTAGTATGACTGTTGCCCGTGAAAGTGAAAATTCGTGTACGGTTGCGGTTATTCCTTATACCTGGGAGAATACCAATTTCAAAATAAGAAAAGCGGGCGACCACATGAATCTGGAGTTCGATATTTTTGGAAAATATATTCTTAAATACCTAAAAAGCAGGGAAGAGGGGTAGTCATTTTCAGACACGAGCGGATACTTCTGTTTTAAGTATGGCGCAAGCGTCCATGGTCAACGACGAAGCCTTTGGCGTAGTAGACTCTCTTGTGCCATACGCCAATTATAACAGATTGTCGAACTCAATTATTTAACAGACTCGCAAAGCTCCACTAAAACACCATTACTACTTTTTGGGTGCATAAAAACGATCTTTTTGTTGTCAGCACCGGGTTTAGGCAGGTCACTGAGCAGAGTAAACCCTTCATTTTTCAGGCGTTTTATTTCAGCTTCAACATCATCCACTTCAAAAGCCACATGATGCATTCCTTCGCCTCTCTTTTCAATATATTTGGTGATTACAGACTCGGGATCGGTCGCACCGAGCAATTCCACTTTTGATTCTCCGGTTTGAAGAAAAGCTGTCTCTACTTTCTGGCTTTCTACAACTTCCCTCTTGTAGCAAGATGTCTGTAAAAGCGTTTCATACGTTTCAACAGCTGAGTCCAGATCTTTAACAGCAATACCAATATGATCGATGTGCATTTTCTTCCTCTTTGATTATTATTAAAAAAGTTTGAGTGCCCTGTAAGAGTACTACCAAAAAGTAGAAGTTCACAGAATCGCGGAATTTTGATTCCGAACTCTTACAGGTTCTCTTGTGTAAACTATTCAGACCCCGGATGAGTGTCAATAGATTTGTAAATTATTGAGTGTTATAAGACTCTCTCAATTTTTCGCCAACGAAAATAAACAAATTTGATTATGAAAGTTTCAGCCCTACAACTCAACAGCCAACCGGATCTTGAACAGAACATGAAAGCCGTGTATAAGTCTCTGAAAAAGGCAGTTGATAACGGAACCGACTTGGTAGCTCTGCCTGAAAATTTTGCATTCATGGGAGATGAGAAACAGAGATTGGAGCAGGCTGATAAAATTTCTGAGAAGGTTGAGAATTTGCTGGTTGAATGGGCTAAAGAGTTCGAAATCTATCTGCTTGGAGGCGGCTACCCTGTGCCGGCAGAAGATGGAAAAGTGTTTAACAGGGCAAAGTTAATCAATCCAAAAGGGGAGACGATTGCGGTGTATAACAAAATCCATCTGTTTGATGTGGAGCTTTCAGATAAAGAAACATATCGGGAATCGGATATGGTGCAGGCCGGGAAAGATTTGGTGGTTGCAGATCTCCCAGAATTTGGTATGAAAACCGGGTTATCGATCTGTTATGATGTTCGATTTCCTGAACTTTACCGGGAGATGGCAAAACAGGGAGCGCATCTGCTTTTTGTTCCCTCAGCGTTTACCCGGCCGACTGGGAAAGCGCATTGGAAAACTCTTCTAAAAGCACGAGCGATCGAAAACAGTGCGTTTGTAGTAGCGCCCGCCCAAACCGGGAAACATGGAGAAAAAAGAGAAACCTACGGTCACGCAATGATTATCGATCCCTGGGGAAAAGTTCTTGATGATGCCGGTGAAGAATCCGGAATGGCAACGGCAACATTGGATTTAGAATATTTGAAAGAAGTCAGGAAAAAACTACCGTCGCTGGAGCACCGGGTGTTGTGAACAAGTACCCGTCAGACCGCTTTGAGCGGTCAGACGGGTAAGGACACCATTAGTTATCACTAAAATAATTATCAAAATCCCTTAAAATCTTTTTAGATGATGATGTATGAATCTTCCCTTTAATTTTATCAATCTCTTTTAAGATTTCTTCCCGGGTTTCCCTGTTTATCTGTTCTACAGTTACATCACTATCAAAATTATCGAATGCACCAATAAAATCTTCACTTACCGGCAGATTGTTTAATTCATTGAGCAGACCAAAAACTTCGTTGATTTCTGTGGCTACTGTTGGATGTGTAAATATATAATCCAGCAGTTGCAGCGGTTCCACCTCATTAAACCAATAATTTCCCATCATCATATAATAATCTCCGGCAACATCAATTCCGTTAAAATTTGATGACTCAAAAACATCATATGGTATCATGGGCGATTTTAACCGAAGCATTTCAGAAACGTAGATGTTTTCCAGAAATCCAAGTCTGAACTGCGTAATGGCATCCCACCGTTTATTTTGTTTTGCCAGTACCAGGGCATAGCTATAGCGATTGGGCGGATATTGATCTGCACTCTTCTTTAAATAATCTTCAGCTTCTTCCAGTTGCCCGTTTTTTATGTAAAGATCGCCAATCAAATAGCGTATACCCTGGTTGTCGTTTGGGTTGTATTTCAATATTAATTCCGCATTATTTATAGCTTTCTCATGATTGTCGTTTCGGTCGAGCGTAAGAACCAGTTCGTGCAACAATCTTAAAAAAGGCCTGTTATCATTGAATCCCCAGGGAATTTCCCCGTCAAAATCTGAAGGTATTCCACTTTTGTAATACTCAATACCCCGATTCAGAATCGCTTCATCCTCTCCGATTCTGTTCTCCTGCCGTGCAATATCAGCCAGAATAAAGTAGGAGTCTATATATGAGGGATTTTGTTTGATGATTTTTTCAAGTATTTGCTTGGCTTTGCCAAACTCCATTTCGAAATACATCTCCTCCGCCTCCAAAATCAAATCATCTGTTTCCTCATCAACCGGAGATAGTTGGAACGCTCCTATTTCTTTGGGTTCTTCGCTAAGAATTTCAAACTCAGGTATAATGTGCATGGATTTTAAATTTGTATATGATTTCTTTTAAATCCTCTCTTGATAACTCCGTCTATACTAACTTGACCATTTATCGATCAGGTTTTTGATGTCTTCATTGGAAACAACTTTTCCCTTCTCTGATTGTTGAATTCCCTCTTCAACTTTTTCAATGAAGATTAAATGATCGATTAACTCATCAATTGTAAAGGAGTCGGGATGGTTTTTGGTCATTTTTTATTAACGGTCAAGTATAAGCATAGTGCGGATTTCGGAACGTTTTCATCTGTATCCATAAGAGCAAGCTGGAATATTCAGAATTTAGAATCAGTTATAGAACGAGAAGAATGATAAACTCTTAGGATATCTACCTTGATTGATCAGAGACTATTTTATAAAAGTTTCGCTTTTCGGGTAGTTGTAAGCCCGAAAATTTAGTCGATCTCGCAACAAGAGTTTAATCCATCTTTCTTTTACTGAGTCATTATTTAACAAGGTCCACGATTAGTTCTTTGCTCTTAAGTAATTTAATGGCTTTCTTGTTCATTTCTTTTGATGGATATCCCTGGTTCTAATACGGCTAAATTCTTACCAAGAAATCTTAATATCCTGGTCTTTTATACGTCTATTGACGGTTATCAATGATATCTTTGAGTCTTCGGCTTTCTAATGAAATATCTCTATTGACAATCTTCTCTTGATAACTCCGTCCAAACTAACTTGACCATTTATCAATTAAGTCTTTTTATATCCTCACTTGAAACAACTTTTAAATCATCTCGATTGTTAGAATCCGTCTAGACTATTTTCATATCAACTCTGTTGATTAAATCATCATTTTTCAACTTCTTCGCATTGAATTTGAATTCCTTCCTCAACTTTTTCAATAAAAATTAACTGATCGATTAACTCATCAATTGTAAACGAGTCTGGAAGATTTTCAATCGTCTTTTTTACTTTGTTCTTTGTTAACATAGTCAGGATTTTTGTTGAATATACTCAATTTACTGCTGAAAAAAGTTTGATAAGCTGAAGTTTTAATAAAGCCAACCGCAGCGAAGAAAATGGGATATCTATTCCAACTCCACAGCCCTTCCGGTCTTCACCGACTCATCGCTCGCCAATACAATCTTCAGCGTATGAACCACCTCTCTCAAGTGATCTGACAGATCCAAATCTTCTTTGATCGCTTTCAGAAAATACTCCTGCTCGAAGTAGCAAAGTTCATCGTGGCTCGCTTCGTCCGGCGCATCAATGATTTCATCTTCTTTTGTTAGCTTACCATTCTGATCTTTTTCGGAATGATGTAGTCGGAATTTATTTACGGAGGTATGAGATCCAATGTCAGCTGAAGAACCGCGCGGCAGATCGAATGTGTTTTTACTGATGCTCACACTTCCGTTTGGACCAATAATATCCTTCACAAAATAAGCCTGCTCGCTCATCATGGGTCCCCAGCCGGATTCATACCAACCTACTGATCCATCATCAAACCGAACCTGCAGCTGACCGTAATTGTACTGATCTTCGGCAATTTCATCACTCAAACGTGCGCCAATTGCGTGTACGCTGATCGGCTTGGCTTTGGTCATCTGGCACATTACGTCTACGTAATGAACGCCGCAATCCACGATGGGAGACATCGCTTCCATGATATTCTTATGAACGTTCCATTCATCACCCGTACTCTGCTGGTTCAGGTTCATGCGCATCACCAAAGGTTTGCCAAGTCCTTCGGCCAGTTCAATAAATTTCTTCCAGCCGGGATGATGTCTCAGGATATATCCAACCACCACTTTTTTGTCAGCTTTCTCAGCAGCTGCAACAATTGCCTCGGCATCTTCAACGGTTTCGGAAATTGGTTTTTCTACAAAAACGTGTGCTCCCGCTTCCAAAGATTTGATGGTATACTCTGCGTGAGTTGTGGGATAGGTACTGATACAAACCGCATCGGGAGAGGTTTTGGCGAGGGCGTCGTCAAAGTTATCGAACAATGGGAGGCCACCCAGTTCATCGGAGAGTTTCTTTTTACTGTCGCCCCGGCTGACGAGTCCTACAATATTAAAATCATCCAGTTTATGATATGCGCGGGCATGAGAGGTCCCCATGTTTCCGCATCCTACAACCAGTACGTTAATTTTATCAGGCATAATTCTCGGTTTTCTCTTTTGTTGATTTGACTGCGATAATAGCAGGATAGACGGAAAGGTGCAAAGGGATTGTACGCCGGACAGCTTGTCCGGCCTCACAAACACCGAAGCCACCTGAGAAAGGGAAATACAGATACCGAATATGGTTCTCAGCCAGAATTTGACAGACCGCGGCGGAACGATGAACAGTAGTAACTGGCAGGCTACCCGTTGTACAAGTAAGAGGCTGTCCAAAAAGGATGTGAAAGAAATCAATATTCTCATTTTTGTCATACCGGACTCCGATCCGGTATCTCCAAACATAGTTAAAGAGTGGAGATTCTGTCCCAAGGACTCCTTTGGAGAATCGAGTTCAGAATGACATCCTTTTTGGAACGCCTCACCTCCTAACTATGAAACAGTGCTATTCGAGGTGTTGGTTATCTTGCGTTTGTTTGCACCGCACCACGAATTGAAGTGCAATTTATGTCTTGTAGTAACGGGCAAGCTGCCCGTTGTACATTAACCCCTCACGCGGTTAAAACTCATCGTTTTCAGCATCCAGTCGGGCAGAGGTTTTTTGTGTTTGCGTTTTTTTAGGTTGATAAACCATCCCCATTTTTTAAAAATCGGGAGTTTATGAGCTTCTACAAACTCTATAAGGGTTCCGTCGGGATCTTCAATGTATGAAAATTGTCCTGCGGCTTCGCCCATATCAAAGGAGGAAGAGCTGTCTACTGTAAAAGGATAGCCGAGATCAATACACTTCTCTTTAAGCAGATCCATGTTATTCACATCAAAACAGAGATGGATGAAACCTGGGTCTCCCCAGTAGCGGTCTCCATAAATTTTTCTGGGTTCCCTGTCCAAAACCTGGATTAGTTCAATATCAATATGACCAAACAGACGGCTGAATGCGCCTTCATCTTTCTGTTTTTTTCTCAATAAAAGTCGTCTGTAAGAGTGTTGTTCATCAAGGTTTTCAAATGTTCCGGATTCATCATAAATGATCTCATTAAAGCCAAGTGCCATCGTGTATAAAGGTAAAACAGCATCAATGTCACTTACCCCAATAATTGCGCCGCAAACACCACCGGTACAATGAGATCCTTCTTTAAACCAGGAGTTTCCGTTTACAACCTGAAACAAGTTTCCATAGGGATCTTTAGTCCAAAAAGTAAGTTCTTTATTGGGTAGTTTATAGAGCTCAGAAAGTGTTTTATTACCAAGCGTTTTGAATCTCTGATGGGCTTTTTGAACATCCTTTGTTTTTATTTTTACAGCATTGATTCCAAGGTCTCCCAATTGAATATCAAAATTACACTCAACCGGTTTTCTGCTTTTATACTGCCAAATTTCAAAGCCACCTCCTCCGCACATATTTAATGCTAAGACAGCCCTCCTTGAATGTGCATCCCCTCCGGTATAACGCGTCATTAGTTCTGCCCGGGCAACGTCATCAAACACGGGTACGTCAGTCCCAAAAAATTTACGATACCAGGCCCATGCTTCATCTATATCTGTTACACCGATGCCTATTTGTTGAATTCCGGTAATGAGTTGCTTCATTCTGAATGCTTGAGCGTTACTGAACCAATTATTTTATCTCCAAAAAGGGAGATTTCTTTAATTCAAGCAATAATTTAAGTTTGATTAGATGAAGTTGAAAATGAAAAAGATGGATTTTCTTTTTGTGAAAGAGGTTCATTTTCAATCTTTTGTTGATAGAATTGTTCAACATCATGCAGGGTATTCACATCAGCAGGCCCCAAATCCCAGCGGATCGCTTTGAACCTGGGAAGCCGTAAGGTGTACCCGGCTTTTGTTCGTTTATTAACCTGGATATCATCAAACTCAATCTCCACAACCAGTTCGGGAATTAAGCCAAGAGTTGGCCCATATCGTTCAACCGTTAGCTCTTTTACTTTTTGATTGATTTTTTTGAGTTCGGCATCGGTGTAACCACCATACGCTTTTCCGATTGGGATAAATTCCTCCTCATATCTTTCATCCTCTTTAACCGAAATTCCAAGAGTAAAATCTGAATAAGTTCCACCCCGTTTCCCGCTGCCGGCGTGTGCGTACATAATAACTGTATCAAATGAGCCACCCGGTTTTTTTACCTTTAGCCAGGATTTACGCCGCTGCCCGTATTCATATTTGCTCTCTTTATGTTTTAACATCAATCCCTCATTGCCATGTTTAAGAGCTCGTTGAAACAGATGTTCAATATCAGCATCATCCGAAATTTCAAATTGATTGGATGTTGGGAGATGATACTTTTCAGATAATTCTTCCAACAACGCTCGCCGTTCGGGTAGTATCAAATCAAAAATGGGTGTTCCATCTGTGAAGAGCAGATCGTATGCAATGAACAACACCGGGTATTTTTTGAGGATTTTCTTACCTGGTTTTTTAATACCCATCCGTTTTTGAAGCAGTTGAAACGGCAGGATGGTGTCGTCTTTATACACACAAATTTCTCCATCAAAAACTGTTGGCGGAAGTTTTCTTTCTCTGAAAAAAGAGATGATATCGGGAAAAGAACGAGTGATATCATTCAGATCCCGCGAGAAAATCTTGATCTCATCTCCGTCCAGATGCACCTGAGCACGCATGCCATCGAACTTTTCCTCAGCAATATATTCCTCAATATTATCAACGGCACGGCTTTCAATGGGTGAGGCCAGCATAAAGGAGAGTGGATGAAATAGCTTAAACTGTGCCTTTTCAAGTTGATTGTGCTTAGCCAGAATAGCAGTTTTCCCGATGCTTCCCGTAATCATATGAGCATATCGAACATCTTCACGATCCTGTTGAAACGCTTTGGCAATGGAGGAAACCACACTGCGTGTTTCAAACCCAATTCGCAGCGAACCCTGACTCAACATTCGAATAAAGTATTTAATCTCCACCGGTGTCATTCGCTGCCAGGTTTCCCAGAGAATTTTCTCTTTATCTGCCCGGGATGATACTGCATAAAGCCGGTCAAAAATTTCATCAACCTGCTCAAGAGATAGATTTTTCGGCTCTCTTTTCGCAATAGCTTCGGGAATGTTGTTCATCAATCGTTCAATTGCCTCAGAGCTGCTGCCGGTGGCCGTTCGGCAGGGTTTAAAAACGAGGTCGTAATCAATCTCACAAAATTTTGCGGCGGCCAATCCGCTGGTACGGCTCCCGACCGATGCGCGTTTCCCACTCACCTCTTCAAAGGCTCCCTCGGCAGTAAATTGCGTAGCAAGATGCAGGTTTCGGTCTGATTTTAGCTGACGCAGATACTCTGCAAAAATTTGAATTTTAGAATTCGTACTCCGGGTTTCACGAATTGTCTGGATAACTTTGCAAAGCGTATAAAAGTTGAAGTTTTTAGCAATCATTTTCCTGAGATTAAAAAAACATTTCAGCCAATCTGACCCACCCTAAATCCCTCCCTATTCCGCCAAACTTCGGCGAAACAAGGAGGGACTTTTGGCAGGGGGGATGGGTCCAAAAAAGGTAAAATACCAGTATCCATTGTATTCAAAAGATCTCTTATGCATCAATCAACATGAACTTTATAGAGGCCGTTATTTCCATTCAGTTTTACCGGATGATCATAAATTTCACTCACATTCTTCGAAGTTAGTATTTCCTTTTTGGATCCGTCAAACGCTTTTTGTCCATTCTTCAGAAGAACGACTCGTTCAATTTCAGGAATGACTTCTTCAATGTGATGAGTAACCAGGATCAGCGTTGTTCCGCTCTGCACCACTTTTCGAATCTGCTCCATAAAATTGTGTCTTGCTACAAAATCCAGTGCGGTAGTGGGCTCATCGAGTATCAGAACCTCAGGTCTTGTGATGAGCGCCCTGGAAATGAGTACCCGGCGAACCTCTCCGGTTGACATCTCGTTGAGCATTTTATCCGCCAGGTGGTCAGCTTCCATCAATAAAAGAGCCTCATTTGCCTTTTCAAGCATTGAGTTGGTTATGGTTTGATGCGGAAAAAGGCGAAGGCTCGAGAAGAAGCCTGTTATTGCAACATCACGGCCCGAAATTTGTCCATCCTTCGTGTTATGGAGAAAATCATTTTGCAGATCACTTGAGACAATGCTCAGCTTTGACCGTAATTTCTCCAGTACCCAATGATCGTTGCCAAACATCCGAACCGGTGCTGAACCTTCCTTATTGGCCAGTGGATAAATCTCTTGCGTAATAAGTTTTATGAAAGTTGATTTTCCGGAGCCATTCGGACCAATAATCGCTGTATGTTCATTCAGGTGTATCTTTATTGAAAGTTGATCCAGAATATTGATTCCATCGCGCCGTACTGTAGCGTTGTTCATCTCCAGAATTGGAGGTAGGCTTTGATCTTCTTTTTCGTTCATAGAGTGAATTTTTTAATCATCTTCGTTTATCTCGATATCAATATGGCCGGCATCGATATTTTCTTCTGCAAGATAGTGCTTAACCACCGCAGGATTTGGTGTGTGAGTGATATAGGCCTTATTTGGATTTAGCTGCTTACAAAATTTAATCAACTCAAAAAAATCAAGATGATCTGAAAGGGCAATCAGTTTATCGACCGTAAGTTGAGTTCGTCTCGATTCATTTGAAGCCCATCCCGAACAGTACGCAATTCGTTTTTTGGATACGTTTGATGCAAATCCATTTGACAACGCTGAGGAGGGACAGATCAGGATATTTCCTTTACACGTCTCACGATCGTAGGCTTGATATCTTCCAAGATCAATGCCATTCTCTTCATAAACCGGACACATTTTGTAGCCGGCTCCGTGTATCATAACCGAATGATCTAATGGTGCGAGCAGGTGCATGATCTCCTGTGCTTTTCCGAGATTGTATGCCAGGAAAACCGGTGTGTAATTTTCAGCGAGAGTATTTGATGCAAAATTGCGAATCTCTTCAGCAAGTTCATCAGTGGTTTTCCAGCGATAAACAGGCAGGCTGAAAGTTGCTTCGGTGACTAAAATATCAACCTGATCGGGAGCTTCAAATCCTTCCGAAGCGGGGGAGGGTGGTGTTTTGAAATCACCGGTATAGAGGAGTGATTCTTTATCTGATTCGAGGTAGATCATCGCTGATCCCAAAATATGGCCGGCGGGATAAATTTTGGCCCGGAATCGATCTGATTCAATCAGCTCTCCAAAATCAAGTGCATGACCCTCTCCATTAAATCCTCTTTTCCGCATCAAGTCGATGGTAGCTTTAGATGAGTACACCTTCGATGAACGGTTACGGGGCATGTGATCGGCGTGAGCGTGGCTCACAAAAACGTACTCCGCATCCGGATGGTGACCATCCACGGCCACTTTCAGATCAGGAAAATAAAGTCCTTGATATCCAGCTTTTTGAAATTTCATAATTTGTATGACCTTGCCGTACTTAACTGAGGCTGAGAAATTTTTACGTTGAACTCGTTCGCTCTATCAAAACATAACATAGCAGGAACAGAATAATTCCGAGAGAGATCAGATTGGCAGCTACAAAACGAATCTTCCTGTCCAGATCACCGACATTTTTGATAATCGCTTGAGAGGTTTGAGTCCACATTACTAAAAGCTGTCCCAGCATAAAAACAATCAACAGAGACCAGATCGAGAAAAAAAGTTCGATCCACGAAAATGGATAAAATGACAATACGAGGCATGGAATCGTAAAAAGAAGAAAATATTTTAAAACTTTTCGCCATAAGGCGGGTGGTTTATCCTCACTCGCAGTGTTTATAAGATACTCTTTCACGATATCGGTTTTTATCAGAAGATAAATCCCAAAGCTTACCAGCAGTGCTCCGAGAGCAATATAGTAAGCCATAAACCACTGTGTTGAAAAGTATTCCATAGATTTAAAACAAATTTGTATGGGTCATTGAGTAGAAGAACGAAGTGAAAAAGCGGTAATTTTCTGCCTTTATTTGAATTTATAAAATGCCGCTCTTTCCATCGGCTGACGGATTGCCCGTAATGGCTATTACATTTATGAGTTTCATTAAAGGCATTTTATTGCAAATCATCTTCCGGTACCTCAAGTTCTTCCTCCTTAGGGTATTTGATAGAAAAGATCACAGAAATCGTTAGAGTCACAACAATTACACCAAGAGTAAAAAGCGTTGGGATATGGATGAAACTTTCGATCAACATCTTCACTCCAATAAACACAAGAATAAAAGCCAGCCCATAGTGCAGATAGTGGAACAGACGCATCACTCCGGAAAGTGCGAAGTAAAGTGCCCGAAGGCCGAGGATAGCGAATGCGTTAGCACTGTAGATTAAAAAGGTATCACGGGTGATAGCCATGATTGCGGGAATGGAGTCGAGTGCAAAAATAATATCTGTAGTTTCAATCACAACAAGCACCACAAACATAGGTGTGGCGATAATTCGTTTGCCGCGTTTGATGATGAAATCCGGTCCGTGAAAGTTTTTGGTAATGGGAATAAAACGGCGTACCAATTTAAGAATCGGGTTCTTTTCCGGGTGGATCTCTTTGTCTTTTTCCAGGCCAAGTTTAATACCTGTAAAAATCAGAAATGCACCGAACACATAAATAATCCAGTGGAACTGTTCCAACAATGCAACGCCCACCATGATAAACAGGAGTCGAAAAACAAGAGCGCCAAAAATTCCCCAAAAAAGTACTTTATGCTGGTAAATAGAATCCACACCGAAGTAGGTAAAAATCAACAGGAAGACAAAGATATTATCGACGCTGAGAGATTTTTCAATCAAGTAACCCGTAAAATAATCGAGTGAGGATTGTGGGTCCATGAAAAAGTAGAGCCCAATGCCAAAAACAACAGCCATAGCTATCCAGATTCCGGTCCAGATAAGGCTTTCCCTGATGCTGATTTCGTGAGGTTTGCGGTTGAAGACTTTCAGGTCAACAATCAGCATTGTCAGGATAAAGGCATTAAATAAAATCCAAAGGGTAAGACTGTGGTCCATTAAATTTTTGGGGTCGTAATTTCAAAAGAGAGAAAGGTACGGGATTTTGATTTGAGGATTAAATTTATGATTCGATCAGTTGTCGAGTAGATCTCTTTTTTGAAGATTCATCGGATGAATGTTTGGATGTAGTTTTAAAATAATTGGTAAATATTCTCATCCGATGAATGAATCGGTGTGTGATTCTCCCGCCGAGAAAATCCTTACAATAAGCACGAACGAGATGCCTGCCCGCTATCTTTTTGATGTGATGGCGCAAGCGTCCCGCTTGTGACAATGACTATTCAATCAACACTCGTTTCTCAGTTGTTTTCAATGCTTTTGGAATCGAGCTGCAGATCGATTCTTTAAACGCCCCGATAATGGTCTGTTTGAGATGTTTCCGGCCAAAAATGAGGCGCAGTTTACGGGATGGAACAGGATCCTGGAACTCTTTGATGACGGCATTGGCGCAGTTGCTGTCGAACTCCTGAACGGCTGTCCATGGGAGTAGAGTCATGCCAAAGTTTTGTTCTACAAGGCGTTTTAATGTCTCCAGGTTTCCACTCTTAAATTCAATTGGGGAGTGATTGTTTTTCTTGGTGGTTTCCTTACAAAGCTTAACTGCCTGGTCTCTAAAGCAGTGACCCTCGTTTAATAACCAGATATTGGTTTGATCCAGGTCATCAACCGAAAGTTTTTCTTTTTCATTAAGAGGGTGATTGTGGGACAGATATCCAAGAAACGGCTCGACAAAAAGATCTTCTGTATAGATAAAACTTTGATCGGTGGGTGTGGCTATGATGCCGGCATCCAACTGGTCATTACCAAGTTGTTCTATCACTTCCTGGGTTAAAAGTTCTTCAAATACCAGATTTACCTGGGGATATTTCTTCAGAAATGATCGAAGAAATAACGGAACTAAATAAGGTGCAACTGTTGGAATGATTCCCACCTTGAATGTACCCTTCAACTCGTTTTCTTTGAAATTGGCAATATCTGATAGTTGTTTCGACTCCTTTAAAATCGTTTTAGCCTGATCAATGATTTTTTCACCAATTTCAGTTGGAATGACGGGCGATTTTGACCGGTCGAAAATGGTGATGCCGAGTTCATCCTCCAGTTTGTGAATCTGCATGCTGAGCGTAGGCTGGGTAACAAAACTTTTTTCAGCTGCCGTAGCAAAATGCCGGTATTTATCAACGGCAACAATGTATGAGAGTTGTGTAAGTGTCATTGGTTAAAAGGTGTAGTCCGTTATGGAATTTGTTAGTTGTCTTACCTGTGGATAAAATGTACGAAATTGAGGGCAAACATAAACCAATGGTGCATTAGTCAAGATTATGATTGAATTTTTAAGACACCAAAATATTTATATAAACAAGTAAGAAAACTATTTTTGATTGTTGTTCAGTATTTATTGCAGGTTTAAGCAAATTATCAAAGAAATAATAGATTTTACAATGGAGACGACAAGTAAACATTTAATAATTTCAGGGCGGGTACAAGGCGTTGGGTTCCGTTATTTTACATACAAAACGGCCAAAAAATTAAATATTAAGGGATGGGTAAAAAATTTACAGGATGGAACCGTTGAAACCGTGTTCACAGGCTCTCCCGAAAATGTTTATAACATGATGGAAGAGTTAAAAGAGGGACCGGCAAGTGCAAAAGTGCAAAATGTTGAAGAGGTAGAACTGACAACGGATACAGATAACTTTAACGATTTTACCATCCGCCGATGAGACTTTTTGTTTCTATCGATTTTCCTGAAAGCATTTTGAAAACAATTCAATCCTGGATTCCCGAACAAGCGGGGTGGAAGAAAACATCTCTGCACCAGATGCATCTGACATTGGTTTTTTTGGGTGATTGTTCAGCACAAGAGAAAGACGAGATTCATAAAATATTGTCAGAAATAGAATTTACTCCATTTGATATGGTAATTGAAGGTTTGGGAGCATTTCCGAATGAATCGGCACCGAGAATTATATGGGCGGGTGTACAGCATTGCGAAGAATTAATAAATTTACAACAGAGTATTTCGGATTCGCTAAAAGACTATATCAAATCAAAACATTCTGATTCTTACATTCCCCATATCACGCTGGCTCGGAAAAAATCGAACAAAGGAATCAATTATGATCTGAAACAGATGCTTCGAAAAGAAACAGAGAAATTAGTTGTTGAGGTGGAGTCTTTCCAGCTAAAACAGAGTATTTTGAAGTCGTCCGGAAGTGAACATATTGTTCTTCTAAGCTATTCATAAAGATTTGTTAGATTCTATTTTCCTAATGAAATGTAGATGAGATATCTAAAAGCAATGATTTCACTATTAGCTACACTTGCAGGGGGGTATATTCTACTCCTTTTATTCATGTATCTATTTCAAAACAAACTTCTTTTTTTGCCCTCGTCAGATTTTTTAATCACTCCGCAAAAAGCAGGACTTCAGGCTGAAGATATTTGGGTTGAGACGGATGACGGCGAACAACTTCACGGCTGGTTTTTCCCAGACAATTCTACAGAATATATAGTGGTTCTTTCTCATGGGAATGCAGGGAACATCAGTAACCGGATTGATATCGCTAAGTTTCTGCAAGAAATGGGACTCGCCGTTTTGATTTACGATTATCGTGGATATGGACAAAGTTCGGGAAAACCCAGTGAGGAGGGATTATATAGTGATATTGAGGCGGTTGTAAATTACCTGCAAACAGAAAAGGGATACTCAGAGAAGCAGATGATTATGTATGG
Source organism: Balneolaceae bacterium (assembly GCA_034521495.1). Taxonomy (NCBI): domain Bacteria; kingdom Pseudomonadati; phylum Balneolota; class Balneolia; order Balneolales; family Balneolaceae; species Balneolaceae bacterium. Next base: position 9,442 of record JAXHMK010000011.1, on the reverse strand, counting down.
ACGATCGATGGGCGGAGCGGTGGCAGCTTACGCAGCTGCTAAATTTAACGCAGGAGGCTTGGTGATGGATTCTGCTTTTAAAAACTTGAAAGCAATGGTGAGCGACCTCTACCCATTTGTACCGGCTTTTTTGGCTGCATACGAATTTCCTGCGGAGCATTACCTCCGACAACTTTCGGGCATTCCGGTGATGATTATGCACAGCCCAAATGATAGCATTGTGGATATTTCTCACGGAAAATCTTTGTTTGGGACTGCAAAGGAGCCGAAAACATTTGTTGAGTTAAGAGGCGGCCATAATGATAATTTTCATGCATCAGTGGATATACACAGAAAAAATTGGCGAGAGTTTTTGCAGCTTGTTGATAAGCAGATAAAACCGAAAATACAGAAAAATAAATGAGTTTCATGCTATTCATCGGATGAGTAAATTTGCTAATATTCTGGTTTTTTACCGTTCACACTCATCCGATGAACCTCTCGAAATTTCCTGATTATAATTCTTCTTTTCCCTTCTCGCTTAGTATATTTTAAAGCAGTTCCAGCTTCCTCATAATCCACTAAAAGAGAACCGTTCTATGTACCTGATTTTTGACACTGAAACAACCGGCCTTCCTGATAATTATTCAGCTCCGCTGACCGATTTCGACAACTGGCCGCGCTGTGTTCAGCTTGCCTGGCAGGTGCATGATGAAACCGGGAAACTGATCTCAAAAGGAAATTATATCGTTAAGCCCGATGGGTTTACAATCCCATTCAACTCTGAGAAAATTCACGGTATTTCAACCGGACGTGCAGAGAAGGAGGGGATTCCACTTGCCGATGTAATGGATGCTTTTGATGAGGATGTAGAAAATAGCACGTTCATTGTTGGCCACAACCTGGAGTTCGATCTCAATATTATGGGATCTGAATATCTGCGAATGGAACGGGAGAATCCGCTCACCGAAAAAATCCATATCGATACCAAGGATGACGCCACTGAATACTGCGCTATTCCGGGCGGGCGTGGCCGATACAAATGGCCGACGTTGTCGGAGTTGCACGATAAACTTTTTGATATAGGCTTTGAGGAAGCTCATAATGCAGCCGCTGATGTGGATGCCACAGCAAGAGCCTTTCTCGAATTGGTGAGAATCGGGGTTATTCAGCCAACGTTTCCCGCAGAACCGGGCTCAATTCCGCCAAACCCGTCAAAACTGATTGATCCCAACCATTACATGCCAAAGGTTGAAGATTTGAAACGGCGTGGTGTTACGGGTGAGGAAGAGGAAGCTTCATCAATTATCGATCTGCAGCAAGATCAAACCGGCCCGCAGGTAGATTCAGCATTTGTACATCTTCACAACCACTCCAAATATTCGGTTTTGCAAGCCGCATCGGGAGTGAAGGATTTGGTGAAGAAAGCCAAGGAGGATGGAATGCCGGCGGTGGCTCTGACTGATCTCGGAAATATGTATGGTGTCTTCCATTTTGTGAAGGCGGCAAAAGCCGCAGGAATTAAACCGATTATTGGTCTGGAAGCTTATTTTGTTGAGGACCGGCATGAGAAAAAGTTTACCCGTGATCGAAAAGACAAACGTTTCCGGCAGGTATTCCTGGCAAAAGATCGGGAGGGATATGAAAATCTCGCGGAGATGTGTTCACTCGGATTCATTGAAGGATATTATTACAAGTTTCCACGAATTGACCGCGAGTTAGTTCAGAAATACAGAAAGGGATTAATTGCAACCACGGGGGGAATTGGCGGGGAAGTACCTGACCTGATTTTGAACCGGGGTGAAGAGGTGGCTGAGGAGGCGTTGAAATGGTGGCACGATCTGTTTGGAGATGATCTGTATATCGAACTGATGCGTCACGGTTTGGAAGAGGAAGAGCGTGTGAATGGCATCTTGCTGGAGTTTGCTGAGAAGTACGACATTAAAGTAATTGCCTCCAACAACACCTTCTATATGGAGGAAGATGATTCGAAAGCTCACGATGCGCTGCTTTGTATAGATAACAACGAATCGATCTCTACACCGATTGGTAAAGGAAGAGAGAAACGATACGGATTCCCGAATGACGAGTTTTATTTCAAAACGCAGCAGGAGATGAAATCTCTTTTTGCGGATGTTCCCGAGGCGATCACCAATACAGTTGAGGTTGCCGATAAGGTGGAAATGATTGATCTGGACCGTGAAGTGATTCTCCCTCATTTTTCACTGCCGGATTCTTTTGAAACGGAAGATGAATACCTGCGCCATTTGACACTTGAAGGAGCCAAGGAGAGATATCCCGAGATTAATGATGAGGTTCTGGACCGAATTGATCTCGAACTGAAGATTATCGGAGAGATGGGATTTGCCGGTTACTTTTTGATTGTACAGGATTTTATTGCGGCTGCGAAAGAGATGAGTGTTTATGTAGGACCGGGACGTGGTTCTGCCGCCGGTTCTGTGGTGGCTTATTGTACGGGGATTACCAATATCGATCCGCTTGAATACGATCTTCTTTTTGAGCGATTCCTGAATCCCGAACGTGTGTCCATGCCCGATATCGATATCGATTTTGATGATGATGGCCGTCAAAAAGTGATCGACTATGTAGTGGATAAATATGGCAAAGCCCAGGTTGCACATATCATTACATTTGGTACAATGGCAGCTCGTTCATCCGTGCGTGATGTAGCTCGTGTACTGGATCTTCCGCTGTCTGATGCAGACCGGCTTGCCAAACTTGTTCCTGAAACCATTGGGATCTCTCTTGAAGAGGCCTTCCAGGGAGTGAAAGAGTTGAAGGAGATCAAAGAATCGGAATCCCTTGAGGGCCGGACGCTTCAAATGGCCGAAACTCTTGAAGGGTCCGTGCGAAATACCGGGATTCATGCGGCGGGAGTTATTATTGCCCCGGATAAACTCACAAAATATATCCCGATTTGTACGGCCAAGGATGTGGATCTCTACGTTACCCAGTTCGACGGCAAAGTAATTGAAGATGCCGGGATGCTGAAGATGGATTTTCTCGGTTTGAAGACACTTTCGATCCTGAAAACAGCCATTCATTTTGTAAAAGAGAATCATGGAGATGAGTATGATCTCGATGATATACCGCTGGATGATGAAAAGACTTTCCGAATGTTCCAAAAAGGGGCTACGGTGGGTGTGTTTCAGTTTGAATCGGATGGTATGCGGAGATATCTCAAGCAATTAAAACCATCGAGTATCAACGATTTAATTGCTATGAACGCATTGTACCGGCCCGGCCCTATGCAGTTCATTCCGGATTATATCAAACGGAAGCATGGCGAGGAGAAAGTGGTATATGATCATGAAGACCTGGTGGATATCCTGGAACCGACCTATGGTATCATGATCTACCAGGAGCAGATTATGAAGGTGGCACAGCGAATGGGCGGTTATACACTGGGTGAAGCGGATGTGTTGCGGCGAATTATGGGTAAGAAGCAGCCTGAACTATTGCCTCCTGAAGAAGAAAAATTCGTTGGCCGGGCTATCGAAAAAGGTTATGAGAAGGACACTGCCAAAAAAGTGTTCGACAAGATGGCGATGTTTGCGGGTTACGGATTTAACAAATCGCACTCGGCGGCATATTCGGTTGTGGCGTATCAAACCATGTATTTCAAGGCGAACTATACTGCCGAGTACATGGCGGCGGTGCTGAGCCACAACATGGGCGATATCAAAAAAGTGAGTTTCTTTATCGAAGAGTGTCAGAGAATTGGAATACCTGTTGATCCGCCCAATATTAATACTGCCGAGGGAAAGTTCGTGGCGAAAGATGGACGCGTGCAATATGGTTTACTGGCTATCAAGGGTGTGGGATCCGGTGCAATTGAACAAATTGTTAAAAACAGAAATGAGAAAGGTGAGTTCAGAACTATTTTTGATTTTTCATCCCGTATTGATACTCGTGTATGCAATAAGAAAACATTGGAAAGTTTGGCACAAGCCGGCGCGTTTGATACACTTCACGAAAACCGGGCTCAGCTTTTGGCAAGTATTGAAGATGTGCTGAGTTATGCATCACGAAAACAGGAAGAGGAAAGGCTCAATCAAGTCAGCTTGTTTGGTGATGGATCATCCGGCAGTGGTTTTGTTCAGGAACCAAAACTGAGGGATCGTCCGCCCTGGACAAATATCGAGCGTCTCAACAAAGAGCGGGAATTAATTGGTTTTTATTTAAGCGGACATCCGTTAGACCGATACAAAGAAGATACAGAACTTTTTGCGAGCCACACGTTGTCAGTAGATGAACTATCTGATTTGAACGATCGTGACAAAGTGAAAGTAGTGGCAATTATTACGGCTGTGAAAAGAATTACTGATAAAAAAGGCCGGCCCATGGCATTTATTCAGGTAGAAGACCTGCATGGAAGTGTTGAGGTGTTGGTATTTAGCGAAGTGTACGACAGACACCAGGGACTTATTGCCCCGGATACTGTTCTTCTGATTGAAGGGACGATCTCTCTGCGTGACAGTCAACCCAAAATTATTGCAAATAGTCTTGAACGCATTGAAAACCTGCGGGAGAAATTTCAGAGTCAGTTACAATTGAATATTAAATTGGATACCTCGGAAATTTCTGAGGATGATCTTCATGAAATGGCCACACTTTTTGACAGTAATACAGGCGAAACACCCGTGAAACTTCAGATAAAATCAGATCATGCCAGCAAGCCGATTCGAATGAACGTAAGAAAATATGTTGTGGACCCATCTAACGAACTGTTAAAAGGATTGCGAAATGTTGTTGGACAGGAGTCTGTTTATTTAATGAACAATAATCAAAAGACTCACTGATAATATATTGAGCATTATACAGTCGAGATATTAATAAGATTTTGCAATCAGATTGATAACTATTTGATATATGGTTATTGAATTTAATTTTACGATCTTTAATCGAATTGATAAAAAAACAAACGTATTATTATGAGTAAACCACTTGAATTAACAGACAGCAATTTTGCTGATGAAGTAGAAAGCTCCGATTCGCCAGTACTTGTAGACTTTTGGGCCGAATGGTGCGGGCCATGCCGAATGGTCGGGCCGATTGTAGAGGAGCTTGCCGGAGAGTACGAAGGTAAAGCGAAAGTTGGCAAAGTAAATGTAGATAATAACCCGGAAGTTTCTGTGAAGTATGGAATCAGAAGTATTCCGGCTCTGCTGATTTTTAAAGATGGCGAAGTTGTAGACCAGATTGTGGGTGCAGTACCTAAAACCCAAATTAAGAAACAACTCGACTCGCAAATTGCGTAATTACATCCAACTAAATTAGTAAAGGTAGTTTTTGAATTGCCTTTACTGTGAATTTTATATTGGATAGAGATTAAAAGCGATGAACTCATCATTCATCGCTTTTTTTAATTGCTATATCAATGTTATTCACAACATAATTTTACATTGAAAACATTCTTTATTGAGAACTATGTTTTAAATTTTGGTGTTTTCAGACATTATAAATGCAAATCGTAGTTAAACAGATATTTTTTTGAAAAGAGTAGTTACAATAATCATTGTTCTTGTGGTGATTGGGGGATTGTCGTACCCCAAAGTTAAACCATTATTGAGTTCATCCGCAGAGGGACAGAACTCTTCAAATTCCAGTGCCAACAGCCTTTTAGAAGTCGAGGCTGTAGAGGTGGATTATGAGACCATCGACGATGAAATTTTTTCAAGCGGTACGATCCAGGCAAATCAAGTGGTAGAGCTCAGTGTGGAAGCTTCCGGAATTGTTATGGACATCTATTTTGAGGAAGGTCGTGAAGTTCAGGAAGGAGAGTTATTGTTGAAAATCAATGACAGCGAACTTCAGGCTCAGAAACAGCGTGCTGAATTCCGGCTGACTTTGGCTGAGCAGCGCGAAGACCGACAACGACGATTACTGGAACGAGGCGGTATCAGTCAGGAGGATTATGATGCCACGCTGAACGAAGTAAATGTGCTTCGGTCTGAAATACAGTTAATCAACGCTCAGATCGACAAGACAGAAATCCGTGCTCCATTCTCTGGTGTTATTGGACTTAAATATGTAAGCGTTGGTTCCTATATAGGCCCGAATACACGCATTGCTTCATTGCAGGAGGTCGATCCTATTAAGATCGATTTCTCCGTTCCCGAGCGATATATCTCCCGGGTTACTGTGGGTGATGAGATCAAATTTAACGTACAGGGAGTTGATTCAACATTTACCGGAGAAGTTTACGCCATTGAACCCCGCATTAATACCGAAACGCGTACTCTTCAAATTAGAGCAATTAGTGAAAATTCCGAACAGCTTTTGTATCCCGGTGCTTTTGCAAACATCACTCTGATATTGGATAAAATTGACGATGCTCTGATGGTTCCAAGTATCTCCATCATACCGGGATTAAACTCACAAAAAGTTTTTGTAGTGAATGACGGGATCGTGGAGGAAAGAATTATTCGGTCTGGTATTAGAAATAGTGAAAAAGTACAGGTGGTTGAAGGTCTGCAACAGGGAGATATTATATTGACAACCGGCCTTCTGCAGGTTCGGACCGGAATGGAAGTAAATATTACCGAAATTACTAAATCCACAGAGATATGAGTTTATCCTCACTAAGTATTCGCCGGCCTGTTCTGGCGTCGGTGATGTCTATCGTCATTATTCTATTCGGTGTGATATCGTTTTTCTATCTCGGCGTAAGGGAATATCCCTCGGTCGACCCCCCGATTGTAACGGTATCGAGCAGCTATGTGGGTGCAAATGCAGAGGTGATTGAATCGCAGATTACGGAACCTCTTGAAGAATCGGTTAACGGAATTGCGGGTATTCGAACGCTGACATCTGTAAGCCGGGAAGGGCGAAGTACCATCACTGTTGAGTTTGATCTGGAAGTGGATCTTGAAACGGCTGCAAATGATGTACGAGACCGGGTTTCTCGTGCTCAGGGCCAACTGCCGGCGGATGCCGATCCTCCAACTGTTACCAAAGCGGATGCGGATCGTACCCCCATAGTTTTTTTGAATGTAGACAGTGATCGCCGGGATCTGTTGGATCTTTCAGCTATTGCAGATAATATTTTCAAAGAGCAGCTTCAAACCATTCCCGGTGTTAGTTCAATTCAAATTTGGGGAGATAAAGAATATTCGATGCGTCTGTGGATGGATCCGCTGAAGCTTTCGGCTTATGGTGTAACTCCTTTGGATGTGCAAGCTGCACTGGAACGCGAAAATGTGGAATTGCCATCAGGTAGAATTGAGGGACAGTCTACCGAACTGTCTGTTCGAACAATGGGCCGGCTGGAAACAGCAGAAGAGTTCAATAACCTAATTATCCGCGAAGAGGAGGGGCGGAAAGTTCGCTTCAGAGATATTGGTACAGCCGAATTAGGTGCACTCAATGAGCGCACAGTTTTAAAACGAAATGGTGTGCCGATGGTTGGAGTTGTAGCCATGCCCCAGCCGGGATCCAACCAGTTGGATATTGCCGAAGAGTTTTTTAATCGGGTTGAACGAATTGAACGCGATCTCCCGGAAGATATCAGTCTTGCTGTCGGTTTTGATACAAGTGAGTATATTCAGCAATCTGTGGATGAGGTTGAACAAACCATCTTTTTGGCCCTTCTTCTTGTAATTGCGGTTATTTTTCTCTTTTTGAGAGACTGGAGAACAACTCTGATTCCAATCATCGTAATTCCTATCGCCCTGATTGGTGCATTCTTCGTGATGTATGTGGCAGGTTTTTCGATTAATGTACTCACGATGCTGGCTATCGTTCTTGCGATTGGTATAGTTGTGGATGATGCCATTGTGGTACTCGAAAATATCTATGCCAAGATGGAGCAGGGTTTACCAACGGTAGAAGCAGGTATTATCGGTTCGAAAGAGATCTTTTTTGCAGTAATTGCCACATCCCTTGCATTGGTTTCTGTATTTCTGCCGATCCTTTTTCTTGGTGGAACTACCGGTCGTCTTTTTAGAGAGTTTGGTGTTGTAATTGCGGGTGCAGTTATTATATCCTCGTTTGTAGCATTAACATTGACCCCAATGCTGGCAACTAAAATTTTGTCGCAGGGAGCCAACAAGAATCGGTTTTATAAAATGACGGAGCCGTTTTTCATCAGGATAAATAACATATATAAAAATTCACTGGCGTCTTTTATGAAAGTGCGCTGGATGGCATTTGTTATTTTAGCTGCTGCTTTCGGAATTATTGCACTTTTTTATGTAAACATTCCAAAAGAACTGGCTCCGCTTGAAGACAGGGGACAGCTGCGAATTTTTGCTACAGCTCCCGAAGGTGCTTCTTTCGAGTATATGGACAATTATGTGGACCGTATGATTAAAGTTGTCGAGGAAAATGTGCCCGAATTAGCTGCTATCAATACTGTTACATCGCCGGGCTTTGGGGCTTCCTCATCTACAAATTCTGCCTTTGGATTTTTAACACTGGTGGATAAAAGTGAGCGCGACCGGTCTCAACAGGAGATTGCCGACCAGCTTTCTTCGTTGATGACAGATTTATCGGGAGCCCAGACATTTGTTTCTCAACCACAATCTATCGGGAACCGCCGCGGGGGATTACCTGTACAGTATGTACTTCAGGCTCAAAATTTGTCTTCATTGGAAGAGGTTATTCCTGATTTTCTCCAGGCTGCAAATAATCACCCGGCATTTAACTTTGCCGAGGTAGATTTGAAATTTAATCAACCTGAAATTCAGTTGAGTATTGACCGCGACCGTGCCAGAGTATTGGGAGTTTCTGTTCGTGATATAGCCAGAACGTTGCAATTGTCACTTTCAGGAAGTCGGTTTGGGTATTTTATCATCGACGGAAAACAATATGAAGTAATTGGCCAGATGGAACGGCAATATCGGAATGAACCGATTGATCTGAGAACCATTTCCGTTCGAAGTTCAACAGGCGAGCAGATACAGCTTGATAACCTCGTAACTTTAACTGAGACAAGTGCACCCCCACAACTTTACCGATTTAACCGGTTTAACTCTGCAACTGTTTCAGCAGCACTCTCACCAGGCTACACTATTGGCGATGGAATTGATGCTATGAACGAAATTTCTGCGGAAGTTTTACCAAGTACATTTATAACAGATTTAAGTGGCCCCTCAAGAGATTTTGCGGAGAGTGCGGCCAGTTTGAACTTTATATTTGGGTTGGCACTTGTATTGATCTACCTGGTACTTGCAGCACAGTTTGAGAGTTTTCGTGATCCGTTTATTATCCTGTTTACCGTACCCCTTGCAATTTTTGGTACACTTTTATCACTCTGGTATTTCAATCAAACCCTGAACATATTCAGCCAGATTGGGGCTATTATGTTGATTGGACTGATTGCTAAAAACGGAATTTTGATTATTGAGTTTGCCAACCAACGGCAGGAACAGGGGATGGGAGTGATGGATGCAATTATGGACGCAGCTGCCGTTCGATTCCGCCCTATTTTAATGACTAC